>JASLGD010000464.1 GCA_030150305.1 Caldimonas sp.
ATGTTGAGCGTCTCGACCACGAGCGAGAACGCCATCGCGAAGTAGATCGTGCCCTTCGGCACGTGCTGGTCGAATCCCTCGGCGACGAGGACGACGCCGACGACGACGAGAAAGGCGAGCGCGAGCATCTTGATCGTCGGATGCTCGGAGACGAATCGCCCGATCGGCGCCGCGAACAGGATCATCAGCCCGACCGACACCACCACCGCCGCGATCATGATCTCGATCCTGTCGACCATGCCGACGGCAGTGATGATCGAGTCGAGCGAGAAGACGATGTCGATCACCATGATCTGGCCGATCGCCGCCGCGAACGAGATCGAAGCCGCCTCGCGGGCGTGTTGACCGAGCTGGCCGCTGATCGACTGGTGGATCTCGACGGTCGCGGTCCAGAGCAGGAAGCAGCCGCCGCCGATCAGGATCAGGTCGCGGCCCGAGAGCTCCTGCGCGAAGACGGTGAAGAGCGGCGTCGTCAGGCCGACCAGCCACGACAGCGCGAGCAGGAGCGCGATGCGCATGAACATCGCCATGAACAGGCCGATCCGGCGGGCGCGCGATTGCTGCGCTTTCGGCAGCTTGTCGACGAGGATCGAGATGAAGACGATGTTGTCGATGCCGAGGACGAGCTCGAGCGCGACGAGCGTCGCGAGCGCGAGCCACGCCCGCGGCTCGGCGAGCAGCTCGATCATGCGCCGAAGCGCGCGAACGCGGCGTCGAGCCGGCCGACCAGCACGCGCTTGCTGGCCGCGTCGACGAAGCTCGCCTCGAAGCTGTTGCGCGCCAGCGCGTACGCGTCGGCGGCGCCGAGCTGCGGCAGCGCGTCGAAGGCGGCGACGAAGTTGTCGTTGACGTAGCCGCCGAAGTACGCTGGGTCGTCGGAGTTGACCGTCGCGCGGATTCCGGCGCCGAGCAGCGCGGCGAGGTTGTGGTCGGCGAGCGTGTCGAAGACGCGCAGCTTGAGGTTCGACAGCGGGCAGACCGTGAGCGCGACGCGCTCGCGGGCGAGCCGTGCGACGAGCGCCGGATCCTCGACGCAGCGCACGCCGTGGTCGATGCGCTCGGCGTGGAGGACGTCGAGCGCGCCTTCGATGTAGCTCGGCGGCCCTTCCTCGCCGGCGTGCGCGACGCGGTGCAGGCCGAGCTCGCCGGCGCGCGCGAAGACGCGCGCGAACTTCTCGGGCGGATGGCCGCGCTCGCTGCTGTCGAGGCCGACGCCGATGAACTGGTCGCGGTGCGGCAGCGCTTCCTCGAGCGTCGCCATCGCCTCGTCCTCGCTCAGGTGGCGCAGGAAGCAGAGGATGAGCGAGCTCGTCATGCCGAGCTCGCTCGCTGCGCGGTCGCGGGCGCGCGCGAGGCCTTCGACGACGGTCGCGACGGGCACGCCGCGCGCGGTGTGCGTCTGCGGGTCGAAGAAGAGCTCGGCGTGGACGACGTTGTCGGCAGCGGCGCGCGCGTAGTACGCCATCGCCATCGCCTCGAAGTCGCTCGCGTGCAGCAGCACGCTGGCGCCGGCGTAGTAGATGTCGAGGAAGCTCTGCAGGTCGGTGAAGTCGTACGCGGCGCGGAGCTCCGCGACGCTGGGGTACGCGAGCGCGACGCCGTTCTTCTCGGCCAGCGCGAACAGCAGCTCGGGCTCGAGCGTGCCCTCGATGTGCAGGTGCAGCTCGGCCTTGGGCATCGCGCGCAGCAGCTCGGGGAGCCGCTGGCGCGGGATGCGGTCGAACGAGAGTGCCATGGCGGGAGCGAGATCCTTCGCTGCGCTCAGGATGACAGGATCGCGCGCAACGCGACGCGATCCTTCGCTTCGCTCAGGATGACTTGCGCGCGTTCGCGCGCGCAGGTCACTTCTTGTCCGCTCCCGGCACCTTGCCCTCGACGCCCTTGACGAAGAAGTTGATGCCGCCGAGGAACTTGTCGTCGGCGTTGGTGCCGGCGGCGAGGACCTCCTTGCCGTCGTTGCTCGTGATCGGGCCCTTCCAGATCACGAAGCTGCCGTCCTTGAGCCCGGCCTTGACCGAGTCGACCTTGGCCTTGACCTCGGCCGGAACCTTGTCGGAGATCGAGACGAGGTCGATCGCGCCTTCCTTGACGCCCCACCAGGTGTGGCCGCCGCCCTTCCAGGTGCCGTCGAGCGCTTCCTGCGTGGCCTTCTTGTAGTACGGCGCCCAGTTGATCACCGCCGACGCGAGGTGCGCGTTCGGCGCGTACGCGGTCATGTCGCTGTCCCAGCCGAACGCGTACTTGCCGGCCTTGCCCGCCGTCTGCAGCACCGCCGACGAGTCGGTGTTCTGCATCAGCACGTCGGCGCCGCCGTTGATGAGCGACTGCGCGGCCTCGGTCTCCTTGGGCGGGTTGAACCACTCGTTGACCCAGACGACCTTGGTCTGGATCTTCGGGTTCACCGACTGCGCGCCGAGCGTGAAGCTGTTGATGTTGCGGACGACCTCGGGAATCGGCACCGAGCCGACGACGCCGAGCGTGTTCGTCTTCGTCATGCCGCCGGCGATGACGCCGGCCATGTACGCGCCCTCGTAGGTGCGCGAGTCGTAGGTGCGCATGTTGGGCGCCTGCTTGTAGCCGGTCGCGTGCTCGAACTTGACGTCGGGCAGGTCGGCAGCGACCTTGAGCATCGGCTCCATGTAGCCGAACGTCGTGCCGAAGATCAGCTTGTTGCCCTGGCTCGCCATGTCGCGAAAGACGCGCTCGGCGTCGGCGGCCTCGGGCACCTTCTCGACGAACGACGTCTGCACCTTGCTGCCGAACTCCTTCTCGACTTCCTTCCTCGCGTTGTCGTGCGCGAAGGTCCAGCCGCCGTCGCCGACCGGGCCGACGTAGGCGAACGCGATCTTGAGCGGGCCGCTCGCCGATGTCGCCGGCGCCGCCGCCATCGTCGTCGTCGTGGTCGTCGTGGTCGTCGTGCCCGCAGGAGCCGTCGTGGTCGTCGTCTTCTCTTCCTTGCTGCAGCCGGCGAGGAGCGCCAGCGCGGCGAGGGATCCCCACCCGGCGAGTTGGACAAAAGACCGTTTCGAGAGTCGAGTCATGGTGGCTCCAGGGTGGGTTGCGGGGACCGGCGTCGGCGCCGCGAGGCGGGCCATTATTGCGGAACGCGGGCGCTGCCCCGCCGTCAGCCGGGGAAAAACGGCTTGCCGATCGACGCCGGCATGTTGACGCGGATGAACGTCGCGTTGCGCGAGATCAGGACGAGCACGAGGATCGTCGCGAGATACGGCAGCATCGTCAGGAACTGGCTCGAGAGCTGGACGCCCTCGCCCTGCAGCTGCAGCTGCAGCATCGTCACGCCGCCGAACAGGTACGCGCCGAGCAGGATGCGCGCCGGCCGCCAGGTCGCGAACGTCGTCAGCGCGAGCGCGATCCAGCCCTTGCCCGCGGTCATCCCCTCGACCCACAGGTGCGTGTAGACGACCGAGATGTACGCGCCGGCGATGCCGCACATGGCGCCGCCGAACATCACGGCGAGCAGGCGGATCCGCCGCACCGGATAGCCGAGCGCGTGCGCCGATTCCGGCGATTCGCCGATCGCGCGCAGGACGAGGCCGGCGCGCGAGCGGTACAGAAACCAGGCGATCGCGAGCGTGAGCGCGATCGCGAGATAGACCATCGGATGCTGGCGGAAGAGCGCCGGCCCGACGAACGGCAGGTCGGCGAGCCCGGGGATCTCGAACGCGCGCTGCTCGCCGAGCTTTTCCTGCGTGTAGTTGATGCCGGCGAACGCCGAGAAGCCGGCGCCGAACAGGCTGAGCGCGAGCCCGGTCGCGTACTGGTTGGTGTTGAGCCAGATCACGAGCACGCCGAACGCCGCCGCGAGCACGGCGCCGGCGAGCGCGCCGGCGCCGAAGGCGATCCAGTCGTTGCCGGTGTGCACCGCAGTCGCGAAGCCGGCGATCGCGGCGACGAGCATCATCCCTTCGGCGCCGAGGTTGACGATGCCGGCGCGCTCGTTGATCAGCAGCCCGAGCGCGGCGAACGCGAGGACGGTGCCCGAGTTGAGCGTCGCCGCGACGAGGAGAGCGACCTGCTCCATCACGTCCCTTCCCGCGCCGGCAGCGCCGCCGACGGCACGACCGGGCTCGCCGGCACGTCGTCGATCGGCGGCGGCGGGCTCGGCGCGACGCGCGGCTTCCAGCGGACCCGATACGCGATCAGCGTGTCGCACGCGAGCAGCGTGAAGAGCAGCAGCCCCTGGAAGACGCCGGTCAGCGACTTCGGCAGGCCGAGCCGCGACTGCGCGAACTCGCCGCCGATGTAGAACATGCTCATCAGGATCGCCGAAAAGACGATCCCGACCGGATGCAATCGGCCGACGAAGGCGACGATGATCGCCGCGAAGCCGTAGCCGGCCGGCACGTGCGGCGTCAGCTGGCCGAGCGGCCCGGCGACCTCGAGCCCGCCGGCGAGGCCCGCCATCCCGCCCGAGAGGAGGAGCGCGGTCCAGAGCGCCTTGCGCGACGAGAAGCCGGCGTAGCGCGCCGCCGCCGGCGCGAGGCCGCCGACCTGGAGCTGGAAGCCCGCGTAGGTGCGAAAGAGCAGCACCCAGAACGCCGCCACCGCGAGCAGCGCGATCACCGCACCGACGTTGAGGCGGTAGCCGGCGAAGAGCTTGGGCACCTGCGTCGCCTTCAGGAACGTGATCGTCTGCGGGAAGTTGTAGCCCTGCGGGTCCTTCCACGGACCGTAGACGAGGTAGTTCAGCACCTGCTCGGCGACGTAGACGAGCATCAGGCTGACGAGGATCTCGTTGGCGTTGAAGCGGTCGCGCAACAGCGCGACGATCGCCGCCCACGCCATGCCGCCGATCGCGCCGGCGACGATCACCGGGACGAAGAACCAGCCGCCGCTCGTCGCCGTCGCCTGCATCGCGACGCCGCTGGCGGCGATCGCGCCGAGGATGAACTGGCCTTCGGCGCCGATGTTCCAGACGTTCGAGCGAAAGCAGAGCGCCAGCCCGAGCGCGATCAGCAGGAGCGGGGTCGCCTTGACGGCGAGCTCGGTGAGCGAATACGCGGTCTTCAGCGGCTCGACGAAGAAGACCGCGAGGCCGCGCAGCGGGTCCTTGCCGAGCAGCACGAACAGGATCGTGCCGATCACGATCGTGATCGCGAGCGCGATCAGCGGCGAAGCGATCGACATCGCCCGCGACGGCTCGGGGCGCGCCTCAAGCTTCAGCATGGCTCGCCTCGCCCGACCACAGGCCGCTCATCCACTCGCCGATCCGCTCGACCGTCGCCTCGCGCGTCGCGACGCTCGGCGAGACGCGGCCGCGCGCGATGACGAGCAACCGGTCGCAGATCTCGAACAGCTCGTCGAGCTCCTCGCTGACGACGAGCACCGCGCAGCCGCCGTCGCGCAGCGCGAGCAGCTCGCCGCGGATCTGCGCGGCAGCGCCGACGTCGACGCCCCAGGTCGGCTGCGAGACGACGAGGAGCTTCGGAGCCGCATCGATCTCGCGGCCGACGATGAACTTCTGCAGGTTGCCGCCCGAGAGGCTCTTCGCCGCCGAGCCCGGCCCGCCTGCCTTGACGTTGAAGCGCTTGATGAGCGACGCGGCGAGCGCCTCGATGTCGCCGACGCGCAGCCACCCGCCCGCGCCGACCGCGCGCGTGCGCGTCAGGAGCGTGTTCTGCGCGAGCGAGAGCGTCGGCACCGCGCCGCGGCCGAGGCGCTCCTCGGGAACGAAGTGCAGCCCTTCGCGGCGGCGCCGGCGCGGCGACGCGCGCGCGATGTCGTTGTCGAACAGGCGGATCGACCCGGCCGGCGCGCGCCGGTCCTCGCCCGAGATCGCCGCCATCAGCTCCTGCTGCCCGTTGCCGGAGACGCCGGCGATGCCGACGACCTCGCCGGCGCGGACGTCGAACGAGATGCCGGCGAGCGCGGTGCCGAAGGGATCTTCCTTGGCGAGCGTGAGGTCGCGGACCGAGAGCACGACCGGCCCCGGCTTCGACGCGCGGTGCTGCAGCTGCGGCGGCTCGGCGCCGATCATCAAACGCGACAGGCTCGCGTTGGTCTCTTTCGTCGGATCGACCTCGCCGGTGACGCGGCCGGCGCGCAGCACCGTGCACTGATGGCAGAGCGCGCGGATCTCGTCGAGCTTGTGCGAGATGTAGAGCACCGCGCAGCCCTCGTCGGCGAGCTGGCGCAACGTGACGAAGAGCTTCTGCACCGCCTGCGGCGTCAGCACGGAGGTCGGCTCGTCGAGGATCAGCAGGCGCGGCTTGGTCAGCAACGCGCGCACGATCTCGACGCGCTGGCGCTCGCCGACCGAGAGCGTGTGCACCGGCCGCAGCGGATCGACGTCGAGGCCGTACTCGCCGGCGACGGTGCGGATGCGCGCCGTCACCTCGGCGAGCGAGAGCGACTTGTCGAGGCCGAGCCAGACGTTCTCCGCAGCCGTCAGCGTGTCGAACAGGCTGAAGTGCTGGTAGACCATGCTGATGCCGAGCGCGCGCGCCGCGGCCGGCGAGGCGACCTCGACGCGCCTGCCGTCCCAGCGCATCTCGCCGGCGTCGGGTCGCACCGCGCCGTAGATGATCTTCATCAGCGTCGACTTGCCGGCGCCGTTCTCGCCGAGCACCGCGTGGATGTGGCCCGCGGCGACGCGCAGCGACACGCGGTCGTTCGCCTTCACGGCGGGATACGACTTGCTGATGTCGACGAGCTCGAGGCGCGGCGCGGTAGTCATCCCAGGCGGAGCGAAAGACGCGGTGTCATCGTGAGCGAAGCGAAGAGTCCCGTCGTTGTGTGCCGCCGGGATCGTTCGCGTCGCTGAGGTTGACAGAGTCGGCCTGGCGACGGTAGCGCGGTTTCCCGGCGATGTACGCGGCGACGAGGTTGCGCTCGTCGGCGAGCGTCATCCAGGCGAAGAGCCGCTCATGCAAGGTGCGCGCCACCGCCGCGCGGCGCGCCGCGACCGCCCCCCACGTCGCGTCCCAGACGCAGACGTCGGCGATGCGGCCCGGCTCGAGGCTGCCGATCTCGTCGTCGAGGCCGAGCGCGACCGCGGCGCCGCGCGTCGCCGCGTGCAGCGCCTGCCACGCGGTGAGCCGCTCGCCGGCGAGCGCCTGCACC
>JASLGD010000510.1 GCA_030150305.1 Caldimonas sp.
CCGCTGTACCAGCGCGCCGCCGAGGTGCGACGCCGCGGCCGCGCGCTCGTCGTCGCCGCGCTCGTCGGCGGCGCCGCGGCCGGCGGCAGCGCGGTCGCGCTCGCGTGGGCGTTCGGTCTGCCGGCCGAAATCGTCAAGTCGCTCGCGCCGAAATCGGTGACCGCGCCGGTCGCGATGGGCATCGCCGAGCGACTCGGCGGCGTGCCGGCGCTCGCCGCGGTGTTCGCGGTCCTCACCGGGCTCGTCGGTGCGCTCTCGGCGCGCTATCTCTTCGACCTGCTGCGCGTTCCCGAGTGGCCGGTGCGCGGCTTCGCGCTCGGGACCGCGGCGCACGGCATCGGCGCCGCACGCGCGCTGCAGGTCGACGCCGACGCCGGCGCCTACGCCGGGCTCGCGCTCGGCCTGCAGGTCCTGCTCGCGTCGATCCTCATTCCGCTCGCAGCGCGGCTGTTGCCGTGATCAAGAAAAAAGCCCGCGCCCCTCGGCGGGGAGCGGGCTTCACGCGACGCGCGCTCAGGCCGCGCGGCGGACGCGCTTGGCGGCGCGACGGGCACGCTTGACGGCGCGCTTCGCTTCGTTGACGACGGGTCGCGCAACCGCGCTTTCGGCGCGAGCGCTCAGCGAGCTCGTCGCCTCGTCGATGCGGCTGGCGATCTCGAGCGACAGCTTCGCCGCCGGCAGGTGGATGCGGCGCACGGTCTCGACGACGAACATGTCCTTGGTCCACTCGGTGCGCTCGGCGAACGCCTCGAGGCCCTTCAGGATCCGGCCGGAGACGAGCTCGATGCCCTTGTCGTAGCCGTCGGCGACGCGCGCGACGCCCTCGCCGACCGTGGCGGCGACGCGCTGCTCGGCCGCGACGATGCGCGACTTGCCTTCTTCGCCGAGGACGGGCAGGCGCTCGACGAGCTTGGCGTAGCGATCGCTGCCGGCGGCGACGGCGCGGCCCGACGCGCTGCGGTACGCGGCGACGAGGTTCCTGGCGGCGTTGCCGTAGTGACCGACGACGTCGCCGGCGATGGAATTGAGGGTGACGGTGGTGGTCATGGTTCTGGCTCGGTGGTGTTTCGGTGCGCTGCATCTTCTCCGCGAGCGCTAGGGAGCGAAAACTAACGAGCGTGCGAACTCTAGGTTGCCGCACCTACGCGCGGTCGCTGCGCGCGCGGCGCCGACCTGACGCGTCGCTGACGCGATTCATGTCGCTCGCTGACGCGCAGCTGACGCGTCCTTGCGCGTTTGCGACGCAACGCAAAGCAATGTGAATAGGCCGACGATGCGCCTCGTTTTGCCGCGTTCGCCGCGACGACGCGAGCGTCTCATGGACGCCCTTTCATCCATGGGGTCCACCATGAACATCTCCGGCACTTCCAACTCCATCTCCGCGTTCGACGCGGCGACGCCGCTGCAGCCGCAGCGCGCCACCGGCATCGCCGACTCCGACGACCAGGGCGGCACGACGCACACCCACCACGCGCACGGCGGCGGCCACTTGCGCCAGGCCGTGCAACAGGCGCTGCAGAGCCTCGGCCTCTCGATGCCCGACGCGAACGCGACGAGCGCGAACACGTCGTCGGCGGACGGCAGCAGCGCCGACTCGGGCACGGCGTCGAACGACAGCCGCGTGCGACAGGACATGCATCAGTTCATGCACTCGCTCTTCGAAGCGGTGAAGAACGAGGCCACGGCGAGCGCGTCGTCGACGTCGTCGGGCGGAAGCGACCCGCAGTCGAACTTCGCCTCCGGCCTGTCGTCGCTGATCTCGCAGGTGAGCGCCGGCAGCGCGCCGTCGGATCTGCAGTCCGCGTTCTCGCAGCTCGCGTCGGACCTGAACGGGTCCGCGACGCCGTCGGGCGCGAGCGCCGGCGCGTCGGGCTCGGGCGCGAGCGACGCGCAGGCGACGCTGCAGGCGTTTCTCACCAACCTGCAGCAGGACCTCGGCTACGGCCAGCCGAGCGCTTCGGCAGGCGGCAGCCTGATCACGACACAGGTCTGAGGACCGGGCCGGGCGGGTCGCGGCGATGCGCCGGCGACGATGCCGATGGAGCAGGCGAGCGAATTCGATCTCGCGATCAACGCGAAGACGGCGGCGGCGCTCGGAATCAAGATCCCGCGGTCGATCCTGGTGCGGGCGTCGAAGGTCGTCGAGTGAGACGCGCCGTCACTCGGCCTGGAGCCGCGCGTCGACGGCCATCGCCTTGCGGCAGAGCGCGCCGAGCAGCGCCGCGCCGAGCCCGGCGGCGGCGCCGACCGCGAGCGCCCAGCGCGCGCCGGCGACGTCGGCGACCCAGCCGACGATCGGCGCACCGAGCGGCGTGCTGCCCATCGCGATCGCGAGGTAGATCGCCATCACGCGGCCGCGCATCGCCGGGTCGGTGCCGAGCTGGATCGTGCTGTTGGCGCTCGTCATGAAGGTCTGCGCCGCGGCGCCGACGACGACGAGCGTCGCGCCGAACAGCCAGTAGTCGGGCATCGCCGCCGCGACCGCGCAGCCGGCGCCGAAGACGCCGGCGCCGGCAAGCAGCAGCGTCGGCCGCGGGCGATCGCGACGCGCTGCGAGCAGCGCGCCCGAGACCGAGCCGATCGCGAGCAACGAGGTGAGGAGGCCGTAGCGGTGCGCGCCGGCGTGGAAGACGCTCACCGCCATCGTCGCGATGAAGATCGGGAAGTTGAGGCCGAACGTCGCGACCAGGAACAGCATGCCGAGCACGACCTGCTGGTCGCGGCGCGCGCGGACGTAGTGCCAGCCTTCGGCGAGCCCGCCGCGCACGGCGGCCTTGCCGGCGCGGCGGTCGCCGT
>JASLGD010000518.1 GCA_030150305.1 Caldimonas sp.
GCGCCGCCTCGCTCGCGATGTCGGGCGGCCGCACGCCGTCGCGGACCGCGATCGCGGTCTCGACGCGGCCGATCGCCGCTTCGGAGCGCGCCCGCAATGCGCCGCCGGCGACGAGCGTCGCGACCATCGCTTCGGTGGCGACGAAGACGTCGCACGGCGCGCCTGCGGCGAGCTCGTCGCGCATCGCGCCGACCGCGCCGAAGCGGGCGACGATGCGCACTCCTGCGCTCGCCTCGAAGCCAGGCTGCAGCGCGACGACGAGGCCCTTCACAGCACCGGCGCAAAGGACGTGGAGCTCGGTCGCCATCGCGCGAGGTCCCACGTCACTGCTCTGGCTTGGCGCCCGAGATCTTGACGATGCGCGCCCATTTGACGATGTCGTCGTTCAGGTACTTCGTGAACTCGGCGACGCTCATCGTCATCGGCACCGCGCCCTGCGCGCGCCACGCCTTCGCGACCTCGGGGTTGGCGACGATCCGCGCGACCTCGGCGTTGAGGCGCTCGACGATCTGCGGCGGCGTGTTCTTCGGCGCCATCAGGCCGAGCCAGATCGTCGCTTCGTAGCCGGGCACGCCGGCCTCGGCGATCGTCGGCACGTCGGGCAGGACCTCCGAGCGCGCCTTGCCGGTCGTGCCGAGCGCCTTGACCTTGCCGGCGCGGACGTGGTCGGTCATCGTCGTCACCGCATCGAACATGAGGTCGACCTGGCCGCCGAGGACGTCGGTGCGCGCGGCCGAGCTGCCCCGATACGGGATGTGCAGGATCGAGACCTTCGCCATCGCCTTGAACAGCTCGCCGGCCATGTGGTAGGGCGTTCCCGGGCCCGACGACGCGTACGTCATCCCGCCCGGCTTCGCCTTCGCCGCGGCGATCAGCTCGCGGATCGTCGTGACCGGCAGGGCGCTGCGCGCGACGAGGACGAGGTCGGACGAGTTGATCGGCGCGATCGGCGCGAAGTCGCGCATCAGCTGGAACGGCTTGTTCGCGATCAGCGACTCGTTCACGGTGTGCGCGTTCGACATCAGCAGCAGCGTGTAGCCGTCGGGCGCGCTCTTGGCGACCGCGTCGGTGCCGATGATCGAGCCGGCGCCGGGTCGGTCGTCGACGACGAACGGCTGCCCCAGCGATTCCTGCAGCCGCTGCGCGACGACGCGCGCGTAGACGTCCGCCGGGCCGCCGGCGGCGAACGGAACGACGATGCGCACCGGCCTGGAGGGATACGTGTCCTGCGCCGACGCGGGCGAGGCAACGCATGCGACTGCGAACGCGCAGAGCAGCGCACGCGATCTGCGGACCAGGGACAGGGTCACCATCGAGGCTCCGGTTCGAGCGGCGATGCTAACGTCGCCGAAACGACGGAGTCTCCTGCATGCGCGTTTCCCCGACCACCCGCCGGTCCATCCTCTTCGCGGCGCTGTTCGCGGCCGCGTCGTGCGCGGCGCACGCACAGGGCTGGCCCGACAAGCCGATCACCATGATCGTTCCGTTTCCTCCCGGCGGCGTCGCCGACACCGTCGCGCGGCCGGTGGCCGAGGCGCTCGCGCGCGAGCTCAAGCAGCCGGTGCTGGTCGAGAACCGCGCCGGCGCCGGCGGTGCGCTCGGCATCGGCGTCGCGTCGCGCGCGGCTCCCGACGGCTACACGGTGCTGATGAGCCTGTCGTCGATCTCGATCCTCCCCGAGGCCGACAGGATCCTCGACCGCAAGCCCGCCTACCAGCTCTCGCAGTTCAAGCCGATCGCGCGCTTCACCGCCGATCCGACGGTGCTCGTCGTCCGCGCCGACGCGCCGTGGCGGACCTTCGCCGAGTTCCTCGCCGACGTGCGCGCGCATCCCGGCAAGTACAACTACGGCAGCTCGGGCAACTACGGCACGATGCACGTGCCGATGGAGATGCTGAAGGCCGAGGCCGGCTTTCGCATGACGCACATCCCGTACACCGGCGCAGGCCCCGCCGTCGTCGCGCTGCTCGCGGGGCAGGTCGACGCGCTCGCGAGCGGGCCGTCGACCGTCGTGCAGCAGATCCAGGCCGGCAAGCTTCGCGCGCTCGCGCACTGGGGCGACCATCCGCTGAGCGCTTTGCCCGACGTGCCGAGCCTGAAGCAGCTCGGCCATCCGGTCCAGTTCGCGCAGTGGTCGGCGCTCTTCGTTCCGGCGGCGACTCCCGACGATGTCGTCAGGAAGCTGCGCGCCGCGGCGGCGAAGGCGGCTGCCGATCCGAACGTGCGCCAGGTCATCGCCAAGGCCGGCAGCCCGATCGAGTACCTCGACGCGCCCGAATTCCAGGCGTACTGGGATGCCGACGCCGCGCAGATGACGAAGGCGGTGCGCGCGGTCGGCAAGGTCGAGTGAGCCGAACGTCGCGCCGAGGCGCCTCGGGACGCCGCTTGACGCGCCGTCGTGCGACGGTGCAAGAATCGTCGCGGGGCATCGGCCCCGTTCTGGAGGAGACACCAGCAATGCATCACTCGCTTCGCCGCGCCGCGGTTGCGGCTTCCCTGTCCGCCATCGCCGCGCTCGGCCACGCCGGCGGCACCGTCGGCACCACGTTCCCGACGGGCTTTCCCGCGATCGAGGACGCGTCGCTCACCAACAAGACGCTGCTCGGCTTCGGCGCCGCCGGCAAGGTGACGCGCACGCCGGTCGTCTTCGTGCACGGCAACAACGACACGCCGTATCCGACCGCGTGCAATCCCTACGGCCGCGTCCAGGCGTTCGCGCAGTTCCTCGCCGACAGCGGCTATGCGACGAGCGAGCTGTGGGCGATCGGCTACGAAGGCGACCAGTGCGACCTGCTCGCCGACCAGACGCGCCGGTCGAGCATCGCGCACACCAACGCCGCCAACGTTCCCGACCTGCGCCGCTTCGTGCGCGCCGTGCTCGCGTTCACCGGTGCCAAGGAGGTCGACATCGTCGCGCACAGCCTGGGCGTGACGATCGCGCGCGAGTGGATGCGCGAGGACGGCGCCGGCCGCGTCGTGCGCCGCTTCGTCGCGATCGACGGCCCCAACCAGGGCATCATCAACTGCTCGCCGGTCGCCGCCAACTACTGGCAGTTGCCCGCCCTCGGTGGCTTCACGCCGTCGAGCGAGGTCTGCCAGGAGCTCGGCTCGCCGCGCACGCCGTTCCTGAAGCTGCTCAACGACGACGACCAGCGGCGCGAGAGCCGCGCCGGCAAGACGCTCGTCATCCGCAACGGCGACAAGAGCTTCGTCTACTTCCCGGTCCAGGACGGCAGCATCGCGCCGGTGCCGGCGATCGACTCGTTCGGCATCCCGACCGATTTCTCGCACAGCGCGAGCCTGCGCGGCGCGCGCGAGCTCTCGCTGACCAACCAGGGCGTCAACGACCCGATCCTGGGCTCGTCGCACCTCGGCATCCTCAACTCGCCGCAGACGTGGCAGGCGACGTTCGACTTCCTGACCGAGAAGGGCGGACGCGACAAGGACGATTGAACGCCCGCGCTCGCTGCGTCGCGCGCGCACGCTCTCGACAGCCAAGGAGATCGACGATGCTGCCCAGGATCCTGCTCGCCGCGGCGGTGGCGGCGCTCTGCGGTTGCGCGACGCGGCAACCGCCGCCGGCGCCGCTGCAGACGACCGAGCATCGCATTCCCGTCGTGTCGACGGCACCGTCGATGCCGGGGCAGCGCGCCGAGCTCTACGTCCGCGAAGTCGCTCCCGCCGGCGCGACGTCGCTGCCCGTCGTCGTCTTCGTTCACGGCGCCGGCACGCCCGCCGAGGTCTCGTTCGACTCGCGCAAGGACGACTACAGCTGGATGCGGCAGGTCGCGCGCGCCGGCTTCGACGTGTTCTCGGTCAGCCTGCTCGGCTACGGTCGCTCGTCGCGGCCGGCGGTGATGGGCGACCGCTGCAACATCGTGAAGGCGCAGCAGGGCCCCTACGTGCCGGCGCCGTGCGACGCGACGTTTCGCACCCCGATCGCGACGCCGTCGTCGGAGTCGAACGACATCGACGCCGTCGTCGATCACGTGCGGCGGCTGCGCGGCGTCCAGCGCGTGTCGTTCGTCGGCTGGTCGCAGGGAGGGCCGCGCATCACCTCCTACGCCGCCTTGCATCCGGCGAAGGTCGATCGCATCGTCGTGCTCGCGCCCGCGTACAGCCGCGACGGCATCGCGGCCGAGCCCGACCCGCTGCCGACGATGGCCGACGGCGTGATGTCGGTGCAGTCGCGCAGCGACTTCATCGCCAACTGGGATCGACAGGTCGGCTGCGCCGGGCAGTACCAGTCGGCGGCCGCGGCGGCGATCTTCGACGAGATGCTCGAGTCGGATCCGGTCGGCGCGACGTGGGGAGGCGGCGTGCGGCGCGCGCCGCTGGTGCCGATCTGGGGCTTCGACAAGGCCGCGGTCGCGAACGTGAAGGCGCCGTATCTCATGATCACCGGCGAGCACGACAAGCAGGTCGCGCCGCAGCGCGTTCGCGACCTGTACGAGGACCTCGGCAGCGACAAGAAGGTCCTCGTCGACCTCGGCTGCTCGTCGCACAACGCGATGTGGGAAAAGAACCGCGCGCTGCTGTTCGACGCGACCGTGCAGTGGCTGCGCGACGGCCGGCTCGCCGGCACGAGCCAGGGCGTCGTTCGCCTGGGCTACTGATCCGCGCTGGCCGGCCCGGAGCGTGCGACGCGAGCCGCCTTCGGCGCGCGGTCGGCGTCGTCGCCCGCGCGGCCGAGCCTCAGCGCGACGAGGGGCGCTCGAGCGTGCGGCGGAACAGGCTGAAGAGCCGCTCCCAGTGCCGCTCTGCCGACGGCTTGTGGTAGATGCCGGCGCGCAGCGGGAACGCGAAGCCGTGCTCGGCGCCGGGGTACCACTCGAGGCGGTACTTCGTTCCCGCGGCGTCGAGCGCGCCCTGCAGCTGCGCGACGATCTCGCGCGGCGCCCACCTGTCGATCTCGGCGCACGCGAAGTACGCCTCGCACTTGACGCCATCGACCATCCGGTGCGCCGAGTCGGGAGCGTCGGTGACGAGGCGAGCGCCGTAGATCGAAGCGATGCACTTGAGCCGCTCCGGGAACGCCGCCGCCGCCCAGATCACGAACGGACCGCTCATGCAGTAGCCGACCGCGCCGATCCGCGACGCGTCGGCGTTCGCGTCGCCGTCGACGAACGCGAGCATCGCCGCGGTGTCGCGCTCGACGGTGCCGCGGTCGAGCGCGTCCATGTACGTGAACATCTCGGCGAAGCCGGCGTCGGTGCGCTCGCGCAGGAAGTAGTCGCGGCTGCGGCGGTAGTAGAGGTTCGGCAGGACGACGAAGTAGCCGACGCTCGCGATCCGACGCGCCATATCGTGCAGCTCTTCGCGCTTGCCGGGCGCGTCCATGTAGAAGAGCACGACCGGGAACGGGCCGCCCTCGTCGGGATGGACGACGAAGGTGTTCATCGCGCCGTCGGCGGTCGGCAGGTCGAGGTCGCGTTCGATCAAGGCGGGCTCGCTTTCGCTGCAGTGGGCATCGGTGGCCAGCGATCGTGCGCGGTCGCCGGCACGCGCTCGCCCCAGACGTCGACCGCGAGTGTGCCGCGCGCGAGCGCCGCCGGCGCGACGCCGCGGATATAGCCGAGCGCGAGGCAACGTCCGGCCGCGTCGCTCCAGCCCGCCGACGACACCTCGCCGACCGGCTCGCCGTCGACGAGGATCGTCTCGCCGCCCCAGAGGTAGGGGTCGCTGTCGTCGAGCGCGAGCGTCACGAGCGTCTTCGCCGGTGGCTCCGCGGCGAGGCGGCGCAGCGCGTCGCGGCCGACGAACGCGTCGGGCTTGTCGAGCTTGACCGCGAACAGCGTGCCGGCCTCGAACGGCGTCTCGTCGGGGCCGAGCTCGGCGCCCCATGCGCGCCGCCCGGCCTCGATCCGCAGCGCGTCGAGCGTCCAATAGCCGGCGTCGGCCAGGCCGCCGCCGTCGACGCCGAGGCCCTCGCTCGCGGCGTGCAGTGCGAGGTACACGTGGCGCGCGGTCTCGATCGGCACGTAGAGCTCGTAGCCGGGGCCGCCGACGTAGCTCATCCGCGCGGCGCGCACTCGCGCGAAGCCGACGTCGATCTCGCGCGTCGTCGCGAACTTCAGCTGCTCGGCGCCGAGCGCGTCGAACGTCCCCGGCGCGCCGACGCGGCCGAGCAGCGTTCGCGCGTTCGGGCCCATCAGCGACAGCACGCTCCACAGCGCGGTGACGTCGGTCGCGATCGCCGTCTCGCTCGCGCGCGTGCGGCGAGCGATCCAGTCGAGGTCGCGCGGCGTCTGCGCCGAGCCGGTGACGACGAGGAAGCGGTCGGCTGCGAGGCGCGTCACCGTCACGTCGCTCTCGAAGCCGCCGCGGTCGTTGAGCATCGGCGTGTAGACCATCCTGCCGGGCGCGACGTCCATCTCGTTCGCGCACAGCCGCTGCAGCAGCGCGAGCGCGTCGCGGCCCTGCAGCAGGACCTTGCCGAACGACGTCTGGTCGTAGACGGCGACGGCGCGGCGCGTCGCGCGCTGCTCGCGCACGACGTCGGCGAGCCACGCCGGTTTGCCGAGCGTCGGCGGATACGGCGGTGCAGAGCGCTCGCTCTCGGCGCGAAAGACGTTGGCGCGCTCCCAGCCGTTCTTCGCGCCCCAGACCGCGCCGCGCGCGGCGAGCAGGTCGTAGAGCGGGCTCGTCTTCAGCGGCCGCGCGGTCTCGAGCTCGTGGCGCGGCCAGCGCATCGCATAGTGCAGGCCGAGCGTCTCGCCGGTGCGCTCGGCGAGCGCCCTCTTGTTCGCCCAGAACGCGCCGAAGCGGCGGATGTCGACGTCGGCGAGATCGCCCGGCGGCTCGCCGCCGACGATCCATTCCGCGATCAGCCGGCCGGCGCCGCCCGAGTTGGCGATGCCTGCCGAGTTGAATCCTGCGGCGACGAAGAAGTTGCGCAGCTCGGGTGCTTCGCCGAGGATGAAGTTGCCGTCGGGCGTGAAGCTCTCGGGGCCGTTCAGGAGCATCTTGATCTTCGCCGTCTCGAGGCACGGCGTGCGGCGGATCGCCGCCGTCATCAGCGGCTCGAACTGCTCCCAGTCCTCGCCGAGCAGCTCGAACTGGAACGTCGACGGGATCGGGTCGACGCGCCACGGCTTCGCCTTCGGCTCGAAGCCGCCCATCAGCAGGCCGCCGACCTCTTCCTTGTAGTAGATGAAGCCGTCGGGGTCGCGCAGCACCGGCAGCATCGGGTGGACGCCGTCGATGCGGTCGGTGACGACGTAGAAGTGCTCGGCCGACCAGAGCGGAACGTTGACGCCGGCGAGCGCGCCGAACTGCCGCGCCCACTGGCCGGCGCAGTTGACGACGACCTCGCACGCGATCTCGACCTCGTCGCCGTCGTGACGAACGCGCAGCCCGCGCACGGCCGGCACGGCGCCGGCGTGCTCGGTCACGAGACCGACGACCTCGGCGCCCTCGACGATGCGCACGCCGCGCGTGCGCGCGCCCTTGGCGAGCGACATCGTCAGGTCCGCGGGGTTGGCCTTGCCGTCGCCCGGGATCCAGATCGCGCCGGCGAGGTCGTCGGTGCGCAGTGGCGGGAACAGCTCGCCGGCGCGCGCTGCCGAGATCTCCTCGCACTCGACGCCGAAGCTGCGCGCGAGCGCGAGCTGCCGGCGCAGCGTCATCATCCGCTCGCGCGTCTGCGCGACGTTGACGCTGCCGCACTGCTTCCATCCGGTCGCGAGCCCGGTCTCGGCCTCGAGCGTGCGGTAGAGCTCGATGCCGTACTTGCTCATCCGCGTCATCGTCCGGTTCGGCCGCATCTGGCCGACGAGGCCGGCGGCGTGCCACGTCGTGCCGCACGTGAGCTTGCCCTGCTCGAGAAGAAGCACGTCGTGCTCGCCGAGCAATGCGAGGTGGTACGCGGTCGAGCAGCCGGCGATGCCGCCGCCGACGATCACGATTCGCGAAGAGGTCGGCAGCGCCATGTGTTCGCATTGTGTGCGACCACGGGACGGAGCGCGGGGTGGCGGAAGGCTGTACGACGCGCGCGCACCGAGCGCGGCATCGCGGCGGGGTGGGTTCCGCTCCATGTCCCCCGGACCTGGCCTGAACGGCCGGTCCTCCTCCGAATACTTCCGCTCCACCCAGC
>JASLGD010000561.1 GCA_030150305.1 Caldimonas sp.
CTGGCTTATAACAACGCGCCAGGGCCTGGCGCGATGGAGGAGAACGCAGGTGAGCATCGATGACGTTTTGTCGAATGTCAGCGCCCGCCACGCGCGCTTGCACGCCGCGGCCGTTCTTGGTCGAGACGCCGAACTCGAGCCCGCAGGCGAGCCGCAAAGGGCAGCGTCGTGCGTGACCCTGCCGGCTCGGTCCGGTCAGGGCGCGACGCTCCTCGTCGCAGCGGCCTTGATCGGTTGCAGCGCGACTCCAACCGCGCCGGTTCCGCCGGCCGACCTCATCGTGGAGCACGCCAAGGTGGCGACGCTCGACGCGAGCTCGCGCGAAGCGCAGGCGTTGGCGGTGCGAGACGGCCGCATCGTCGCCGTCGGCAGCGACGCCGAGGTCGCGGCCTTCGCCGGGCCGGGGACCCGCCGCATCGATGCCGGCGGACGTCTTGTGATTCCGGGGCTGATCGATTCGCACATGCACGCGGTCCGCGCTGCGCTCAGCTACTCGGTCGAGGTCAACTGGATCGGCGCGGCGACCATCGCCGAGGCCATGGCGCGGTTGCACCGGGCGGCGGTCGAGCGTCCGGGGGCATGGATCGTCGTTGCAGGCGGCTGGACCGAGCTGCAGTTTGCGGAGAAGCGACGTCCGACGCTCGCAGAAGTGACGGCCGCGGCTCCCGACAACCCGGTCTGGATCCAGCTCTTCTACAACGCGCTGCTGCTGACACCGAAAGCGCTGGCCGCCCTCGACCTGGCGCCGAGCCGGCTTCCGGCCGGCTTCAGCGTCGAGCGAGATGCCGCCGGCGCGCCGGGCGATTGGTGGGCCGTCAACATCGTCGCGCTCTCCGCGGTCTTCGACCGCCTTCCCAAGCCCACGCTCGCCGACAACCTCGCCGGAACCCGCCAGTTCTTCACCGAGCTCAACCGCCTCGCCATCACCGGCGTCGTCGACCCGGGGGGATTCAGCCTGAGCGCGCCGCAGTACGCCGCGGTGTTCCAGCTCTGGCGCGAGAAAGCGCAAACGGTGCGCGTCGCATACAGCCTGTTCGCGCAACAGGCTGGCGGCGAGCTCGCCGAGTACCGCAATCTCACGCAGCTGTTGCCGATGGGGTTCGGCGACGACATGCTCAAGTTCAACGGCATCGGCGAGCGCGTCACGATCGCGCTCTACAACAACAACGCGCCCGACGACAAGGTCACCGCGGCGTTCCTCGAGGTTGCGCGCTGGGCCGCCCGGCAAGGGCTGACGCTGACCATCCACTGGCAGGAGGATGCGTCGGTGCACCACTTGCTCGACATGTTCGAGCAGGTCGACCGCGAGACGCGCATCGCTCCCTTGCGGTGGTCGATCGCGCACCTCGACAACGCGTCGCCGCAGACGCTCGCGCGCATGAAGCGGCTCGGCGTCGGCTGGACGATGCAGGACGCGATGTACATGGGCGGCGATCGATTGGCGACAGAGCCGGGCGCCGACCCTCGCCGGATGCCGCCGCTGGTGACGGCGCTGAAGCTCGGCGTGGCGGTCGGCGCGGGGACGGACGCGCACCGCGTCGCGTCCTACAACCCGTTCGTCGCGTTGCAGTGGATGCTCGACGGCAAGACCGTCGGCGGCCGTTCGACACGAGGGCCCGACGAGACGCCCACGCGCGAGCAGGCCCTGCGGCTCTACACGCTCGGCAGCGCCTGGTTCAGCTTCGACGAGGGTCGGCGCGGATCGCTCGAGGTCGGCAAGCTTGCGGATTTCGCCGTGCTCGACCGCGACTACTTCACCGTTCCCGTCGGGGAGATCGGGTCGACGTCGTCGTTGCTGACGGTGGTCGGTGGCCGACTGGTCTACGCGTCGGGACCGTTCACCCAGAGCCGCTGATCAGGAGCGGCGCGCGTGCACGCGCCGCTCCGTGAAGTGCATGCGGCGCGGGACTGTCGTCACACAGTCCCGCCACTCGGTCAGTGCTCGCCGCGCTTCTTCCAGCGCACGTCCTTCGGGTCGTAGACCATCGGCTTGAGATAGTCGTCCGGGTCGACCATCCAGCGGTACTCCGGGCGCTGGTCGGGCGTCAGGAAGCCTGCGCCCGACATGATGTCGAGCTGTGCCAGATAGGCGACCTTGAACCGCAACGACGAGGTCGGCAACGCCGCGTTCGTCTGGTGGATCGGCACCCAGATCTTCGGCTTCAGCAGCGCCGAGTTCTCGATCGGGTCGCGCATGCCGGTCGTCAGAAACCCGAGGCTCACAAAGGAACCGAACTCGAGATCGGTCTCGGGCAGCGACGCGATGGCGTTGCGGACGTTGGCCGAGATGTGTTCGGCGGGGAACATGTCGTCCCAGCAGCTCGGAGGGCCGTGGTCGATCGTGCAGCCGTTGTGCAGATCGCCGGTCGTGTTGTGCCACGCAAAGGTGAAGTTGTGGTCACCGCGCACGACGAAGTGGTAGTAGATGCTGACCGGGCCGCCGATCCTGCCCTTCGTCGGGAACGAATGCGGGACACCCGGCGGGTACATGTCCGGATCGCGGGGGTCGGCGTCGTTCTTCACCGGGACGATCGGGAACCTGGTCTCGGCGTACGACGTGCCCGAGTGGAAATGCCGGAACGCCGTGATCGAAGCGACCGGCTCGAGCGCGTTGATCTTGACGATCTCGGCGCCGGGGTGGGAGCCGTTCGAGGTCACGTCACGGCAGTCGAGGCTTGCGCCCGCCGGAAGTGTTCCCGCTGTGATCAGCGCCGGCAGGTCGAGGGTCTTGAGGTCTGCGCATGTCTCGGCCGAGGCGAAGATCGGAATGCCGAGCTTCACGCCGAGCCAAGCGGCGTTGTCGGCATGGTCGAAGTGGCCGTGCCCGAGGAAGGCCATCTCCGGGTTGAGGCTCACGAGGTCCTCGACCACGAATGGCGTGCGACCGGGCACCGTCTCGGCGCGGTGCACGAAGGTGTCGAGCAGGATGACGTGGCCCTTCACCGAGGCGGCGAGCGTCGCGTTCGTCAACCACGAGAAGATCACCTTGCTCGCGTCGACCTGCGCGGTGCGCTGATCGACGTGCTCGGCGCCGAACACGAGGTTGCGAGCGCGCACCATGTCTGCGGTGGCTGGGGGTTTCGCGGCGGCGCTGAGGGCGAGGAGCGCCGTTGCAACCGCGGCGGATGCGGATAGCAAACGTTTCATTTGGTCGTTGTCTCCGATAGGCGTTCGTTGATGACGCCGGCGCTCATCGCCGGCGAAACCATTCTGCCGCTCAGATCGAGCGCGAATCAAGAGCTTTCGAAGTGCTGAGACCGACGCGGACGCGCTTTTCGAAATTAACGAGCCGACGTCTCTTTGTCGGCCGCAGCGTTGCGCTTCTTCGTCTCGCGGTTGCGCGCCGCATCGGGCGTCGCCGGGTACCCGTCGGCATGCGGTTCGTACTCGACGAGCGCGCTGCGCTCGTCCTTGCCTCCCTGAAGGTGATAGATCCTTGCCTGCGCCGTGTTCGGGTAGAGCGAGATCACCCCGAAGAAGTCGGTGCCGTTCCGTGCGAGCTGCGCGTCACCCTCGGGAGCCTTGCCGAGCCAGGACTTGACTCCGGCCTCGTAGGCCTTGCCCGAGCCGGCGAACCGATACGTCTTCCCGCCGATATCGATGGTCACGACGTCGGAGTCGAGGGCCGCGGGGTTGATCGCGACCGGCGTGATGCTGCGGATCGGCCTGCCCTCCGTGATGACGGGGATGTCCGCTTCCGTCAGCGGCTTGTCGGCCGTGATCAGCGCGACGCCATCGGCCGAGGCCGCCGCGCAAACGAACGCCAGAAAGAACGCGAGTGCTCGCATGGGTGCTCGTCGATGAGACGCTGAAAGACCAAGGGATGCGATGGTGCCTGCGCTTGCGTCGTCTGTCATCCGCGCACCTTCGATCACTGGACTCGATGCAAGGCGCCATCCGCCGCGCTGTCGTCCCGAGTACTCCGCGCGTGTTTTCCCTTATGCAGAACTACGCAGGAACTCTTGGCAAAGATGCGAATGAAACGCTGCGGAGTCGACGACAGAATGCACCGGGCAATGAGGCGCCAGACGTGGCGAACGGTGGCGTGCACGCGCTTGGCAATCCTTGTGCTTGCGCCACGCCTCGTTTTTCCTCATCAGGAGTTCGCGCCTTGATCCTAAGCTCGTCGTCGCAACCGACTTCCAGGTCAAGGGTCCGCATGTGCAGGCGGGTGGAGGATCGCGTCCTGCTGTTGCTCGCGCACGGCCAGAGCAACAAGGCGGTCGCGCGTCGGCTGGACATCAGCGTTCGCACTGTCGAGGCCCACAGGTTGAATCTGCGGCGCAAGCTCGGTGTGGACTCGCCGAGCGAGCTGCTCAAGATCGCCGTCCCCAACAGCGGGACATCGCTCTGATGCCGTTGGCATAGGCACGAGCGGCGTCGCCGGTTGATCCGGGTGGGCGGGGGCGTTTGCGCGCCGACGGTGCCGGCAGCCAAAATCACCGCGGAGGGCCCGCATCAGTGCGGAGATCGGCATGGCGGCCGGCAATGGCAGGATGAAGCAGCAGGTGCTGCGCACGCTCGTCGTGCTCGCGCTCGGCGTCGCGGCGCTTCGCGTGCTGCACAACCTGATCACGCCCGTTCTCTGGGCCGGCCTGATCGCGATCGCGACCTGGCCGTTGCAGCAGCGGCTGGCGGCGCGGCTCGGCGCGCGCGCGCAGCCGTGGATCGCGGTGCTGCTCACCGGCCTCGTCGTCTGCGTCTTCCTGGTGCCGTTCGGCTACGTGGTCTTTCGCGGCTGGCACGAGGTTCCGGCGCTGCTGCGCTTGTGGACGTCGAGCCAGGAGAGCGGGCTGCCGGCGCCCGACTGGCTCGCTGGCGTGCCGATGGTCGGACACTGGCTCGCGCAGACATGGAACGAGTGGCTCGCCGCTCCCGGCGCGCTGAGCGAACTCGTGCATTCGGTCGCCGGCAACTTCGATCTCGCGCGAGGGCGGACGCTCGCGACGCTCATCGCGCACGACGCGATGAAGTTCTTCTTCTGCATCGTCGTGCTGTTCTTCCTCTACCTCGACGGCGAGATGCTCGCTGCGCAAGTCGACGCGGTCGTCTCGCGCCAGCTCGGGCCCGCGGGGACGCGCGCGCTGCCGCTCGTCGTTCGCTCGGTGCGGGGCGCGGTCAACGGGCTCGTGCTCGTCGCCATCGGCATCGCGGTGCTGATGACGATCGCGTGCATCGTCGCCGGAGTTCCCCATCCGGCGGCGATCGGCTTTGCCGCCGGCGTGCTCGGCATGGTCCCGTTCGGCGCGATGCTCGTCGTCGCGCTCGTCGTCGTCTACCTGCTCGCGGTCGCCTCGACCGCGTCGGCCGTCGTGCTGCTCGCGCTCGGCTCGGCGACGATCTTCGTCGCCGACCACTTCGTGCGGCCGAAGTTCATGACCAGCGGCACGCGGCTGCCGCTCGTGCTCGCGCTGCTGGGGGTCGTCGGCGGCCTCGAGACGTTCGGCGTGATCGGCCTGTTCCTCGGTCCGACGCTGATGGCGATGCTGGTCGCGATCTGGCGCGAGCTCGCAATGCCCGACACGGTGGCCTGATCGTCGCGCAGCGAGCGCGAGCGCCGCGGCCGCCGCACGCCGGCGGTGCTATTCCGGCCAGTCGAGGCTGCCGACCGCCTTCGGGTACGTCACCACGCCCCACGGCAGCGACTGCACGGGGATGCGCTGCAGCGGCTCGAGCGTGTTCGCGTCGAGCGCGATCACTTCGTTCGAGCGCCCGCATGCGACGAGGATGCGCGTGCCGTCCGGCGTGAAGGTGAAGTGCCAGCAGCGGTCGCCGATCGGAGCTTCCTGGATCGGCTCCCACGTCCTGGCGTCGAACACCTGCAGCAGCTTGCTCTTGGCCGCTGCGACGAACAGGCGCTTGCCGTCGCGGTCGAAGGCGACGCCGTACGGCGACTGCCCCGTCTTCACCGTCTTCTCCACTTCGTAGCTCGCGTTCAGCACGACGAATGCGTTCGCGAACTCGAGCGTCGCGACGTAGTGCTGGCCGTCGGGCGATCGCTTGATCCCGCGCGGCCGCTCGCCGTAGGGCTTGAGGTCGACGACCTTGACGAGCTTGCCGCTCGCGATGTCGTGCACGCTGATCGTGTTGTCGCGCTCGTTGGTCAGCAGCAGCCGCTTGCCGTCGGCGGAGAACTCGATGCCCTCGGTCTCGAGCCCGGCCTGCAACGAGCGCAGGACCTTGCCGCTCGCGAGATCGACGACCGCGATGTGCGCCGGCTCGGCGTCGTCGTCGTCCTGGCGCCCGGCCGCGCCTGCCTTCGGCGGCGGGCCGCCTTCGGACGACGGCTCGTACGAGACGAACGCCAGCTTGCCGCGGACGCGAACGAACTCCGGGTTCTTGCCGATCCTGATCCGGCGGACGAGCTTGCCGGTCGACCGCTCGAGCACCGCGATGTCGCCGTTCTTGCGCGTCGCGACGACGAGCCAGCGTCCGTCCGCGGTGACGCCGAGCCCGCGCGGCTCCTCGCCCTGCGGGTCGATCGTCTCGACGACCTTGAGCGTGTCGAGATCGATGACGGCGACGCCGCCGCCCTGGTTGCTGACGTAGGCGCGACCCGCATCGGCGGTCGCCGCTGCGGGCAGCGCGAGCACGGCGACAGCGAGCGCGATGGCTCGCGCGGCGCGAACGTGAAGCGAGGTCGGCGGGATCATCGGCAAGCTCCTCTGCGAGCAGCGCGTCGTGCGCGCGCGCCTATCATCGCCGAGGTCTCGCATCGAGGCCACGAACGCAGCTCGGAGTGCTCGGCGTGCCGGAGGATCCAGTCGACGCGAGCGTGCCGGAGGTCGAAGCCGCGAGCGCAGCGCACGGGCCTGCGCACGGCTCGGCGGCGGAGGTGTTCCTCGCCTTCCTCAAGCTCGGGCTGACGTCGTTCGGTGGACCGATCGCGCACCTCGGCTACTTTCGCGCCGAGCTCGTCGAGCGCCGGCGATGGCTCGACGATCGCCGCTACTCCGATCTCGTCGCGCTCTGCCAGTTCCTGCCCGGGCCGACGAGCAGCCAGGTCGGGATGGCGCTCGGTCTCGGGCGCGCCGGCTGGACCGGCGCGCTCGCCGCGTGGTGCGGCTTCACCTTGCCGTCGGCGGCCGCGCTCGTCGTCTTCGCGTTCGGCGTCTCGCGCTGGGCGAGCATCGCGTCTTCGGGCGCGGTGCACGGGCTCAAGGTCGTCGCCGTCGCGGTCGTCGCGCAGGCCGTCTGGGGAATGGCGAGGACCTTGTGCCCCGACCGCTTGCGCGCCGGGTTGGCGATCGTCGCAGGCCTCGTCGTGCTCGCGATGCCGACCGCGCTCGGCCAGATCGCGGCGATCGTGCTCGGCGCTGCAGTCGGCCTGCTCGCCGTCGACACCAGCGCGTTGCCGCCGGCGCAGCCGCTTCGCTACGCGATCGACAAGCGCGTTGCGGGGGCGCTGCTCGTCGTCTTCGCGGCGCTGCTCGTCATCCTGCCGATCGCGGCGGGTGCGAGCGGCTCGATGGCGCTGGCGGCGTTGTCGGTGTTCTACAAGGCGGGCGCGCTGGTCTTCGGCGGCGGCCACGTCGTGCTGCCGCTTCTGCAAGCGGGCGTGGTGCCGCCCGGCTGGGTCAGCAACGACGCGTTCCTCGCGGGCTACGGCGCCGCGCAAGCGGTTCCCGGGCCGCTCTTCACGTTCGCTGCGTATCTCGGCGCGGTGATGCCGGCGCCGCTGGGAGGCTGGGCGGGCGGACTGCTGTTGCTCGTCGCGATCTTCCTGCCCGGCTTCCTCCTCGTCGCCGGAGTGCTGCCGTTCTGGGATGCGTTGCGAGGGCGGCAAGCGGTCCGCAACGCTCTCGCGGGCATCAACGCAGCGGTCGTCGGCGTCCTCGCTGCTGCGCTCTACGACCCGCTCTGGACGAGCGCGATCCACGGCAAGTCCGACTTCGTGCTCGCGCTCGTGGCCTTCGGGCTGCTCGTGCTCGCTCGCGTCTCGCCGGTAGTGGTGGTCGTCGCTTCTGCGCTCGCAGGGTGGGCGCTGGCGCGCTGAGCGTCCTCGCGTGCCGCGGGCTTCGCTCTCGCTCGCTCAGCGGTTGTAGCGTACACTACATGACGTCATAACTGCTACAGCAGGTGGCAGCATGTCCGACCGCGTTCGACGAGCGGCGCTCCTCTATCCCGGCACGCGCGAGGCACGCGACCTGGCCGACCCGAAGGCGAGTCGCTTCGCTGCGCTCTTCGACGCGTTCAGCGCCGCGGGGATCGCCGCAGAGCCCGCCGTGTATCACGACGCGTTCGCCGAAGAGGTGCAAGCGCAGCTCGAGCACGTCGACGCCGTGCTCGTCTGGCACAACCCGATCGAGGGCGGGCGGACGCGGCGACGCCTCGACGACTTGCTCACCACCGTCGCGGCGCGCGGCGTCTTCGTCAGCACCCATCCCGACACCATCCTGCGACTCGGCACGAAGGACGTCCTGCTCGACGCGCGCGACCTGCCGTTCGGCAGCGACGCTCATCGCGTCGCCGCTGCGAGCGATCTCGCGACCGCCGTGCGCGCGCGCCTCGAGCACGGTCCTCGCGTGCTCAAGCAGCACCGCGGCCACAGCGGGATCGGCGTCTGGCGCATCGAACGCCTGCGCGACGACCGCTACGCGCTGCGCCACGCAGAGCGCGGCGCCGTCGAGGAAGTCGTCGACTTCGCCACTGTCGCGACACGGCTTGCGCCGTATTTCGAAGGCGGCGGCCACATGATCGACCAGGCGTGGCAACCGCGTCTCGGCGACGGAATGACGCGCGCGTACCTGGTCGAGAACCGCGTCGCCGGCTTCGGCCACCAGGCGATCAACGCGCTCTTTCCGGCGGCCGCCGGGCAGCAAGCGCCGTCGCCCGGGCCGAGGCTCTACAGCGGTCCCGACGATGCGCGCTTCCAGGATCTGCGGCGACGGCTCGAGAGCGGATGGATCGACGTGCTGTGCGAGCGGGTCGGCGTCGGCCGCGCCCGCATGCCGCTGCTGTGGGACATGGACTTCCTGCTCGGCGCGCGCTCCCCGAACGAGCCTGAGCGCTACGTCCTCTGCGAGGTCAACGTGAGCAGCGTGTCGCCGTTTCCCGAATCGGCGATCGGCCCGCTCGTCGACGCCACGCGCGCGGCGATGTCGAGGCAGGTCGCGGGATGACGACCGCACCCGCGTCCGACTGGCTGCTCCTCGTGATCTCGCTTCCGACCCGCAGCGCGACCGCGCGAATGCGCGTCTGGCGCGGCCTCAAGAGCCTCGGCTGCGTCGCCCTGCGCGACGGCGCCTACCTGTTGCCGGCGGGCGCCGGCCGCGAGCAGGCGCTGCGCGAGCTCGGCGACGAGTGCACGCGCGAGGACGGCGTCGCCTGGCTGATGACGGTGCAGCCGCGTTCGAGCGAAGACGAGGACGCGTATCGCGCGCTCTTCGATCGCAGCGAGGAGTACGTCGAGCTGCGTCGCAGCTGGAAGGAGGCGAATCGCTCGCTGAAAGGATCGACGCAGCCCGAGCTGCTGCGCCTGCAGCGCAGGCTCCAGCGCGAGTACGACGCCGTGCGCGCGATCGACTTCTTTCCCGGCGACGCGAGTGCCGAAGCCGAAGCCGCCTGGACGGACTTCGGCCGCCGCATCGAGCGGCTGCTGTCCCCCGACGAGCCGCACGAGCGTGCGGGTGCGATCCCGCGGCTCGATCGCGCGGCGTACCGCGGGCGGACGTGGGCGACGCGCCGGCGGCTCTGGGTGGACCGCGTCGCCAGTGCGTGGCTGATCCGGCGGCACATCGATCCCGACGCGAAGTTCAGGTGGCTCGCGCGCCCGTCGGAGTGTCCGAAGGCCGCGCTCGGCTTCGACTTCGACGGCGCGACGTTCAGCCACGTCGACGATCGCGTGACGTTCGAGACGCTGCTCGCGAGCTTCGGCCTCGACGACGACCCGGCGCTGGTCCGGCTCGGCGCGCTCGTCCATCAGCTCGACGTCGGCGGCGAGCCCGTGCCCGAGGCGAGCGGCTTCGAGGCGGTCATGGCGGGCGCGCGCGACCGCCTCGACGACGACGATGCGCTGCTCGCGGAGATGAGCACGGTTCTCGATTCGCTGTACGCACACTTCGCGCGCACCGACGCGCGGCGCGCGCCATGAACGGTGCATCGAGCGACGCTGCCCAGGAGGCCGCGTCGGCAGGCGCGTCGGCGAGCTACAGCCGCTGGCAGCTCGTGCGCTACATGCTCGCGCTCGGCACGTGGGGCTTCGGCGGCCCGGTCGCGCTGGTCGGCTACATGTACCGCGACCTCGTCGAGCGGCGTCGCTGGATCTCCGAGAACGACTACAAGGAGGGGCTCGCGCTCGCGCAGCTCATGCCGGGCCCGCTCGCCGCGCAGCTCGCGATCTACCTCGGCTACGTTCACTACCGCGTGATCGGCGCCACCCTCGCCGGGGTCGCGTTCGTCCTGCCGTCGTTCATGATCGTCGTCGCCCTCGGCGCCGCGTACGCCGCGTACGGCGGCATCGGCTGGATGCAGGCGGTGTTCTACGGCGTCGGCGCGGCGGTGATCGGCATCATCGCCATGAGCGCGTGGAAGCTGACGACGAAGAACATCGGCAAGGACGCGCTGCTCTGGGCCATCTTCGCCGTCAGCGCGGCCGTCACGGTGGTCACGCAGTCGGAAGTCGTCTGGATCTTCCTCGGCGGCGGAATCCTGGTCTGGCTCTGGCGCGTGCCGCCGGCGTGGCTGCAGCGCGGCAGGCTCCATTCGCTCGCGGCTCCGCTCGCCGCCGCGCTCGGCCTCGACACTGTCGACTGGAACAAGCTCGGCCAGATCGCGGCGTACTTCGCCTACGCCGGCAGCTTCGTCTTCGGCAGCGGGCTCGCGATCGTTCCGTTCCTGTACGGCGGGGTGGTGAAGGAATACGCCTGGCTCACCGACCGGCAGTTCGTCGACGCCGTCGCCGTCGCCATGATCACGCCCGGGCCGGTCGTCATCACGACCGGCTTCATCGGCTATCTCGTCGCCGGCTTCTGGGGCGCCGTCGTCGCTGCGCTCGCCACCTTCGTGCCCTGCTATCTCTTCACGATCATTCCCGCCCCGTACTTCAAGAAGCACGGCAAGCGCCCTGCGATCGTCGCCTTCGTCGACGGCGTGACCGCCGCAGCGATCGGTGCCATTGCCGGCGCCGTCGTCGTCATCGGACAGCGCTCGATCACCGACTGGATCACGGCCGCGCTCGCGGTCGCGACCGCGGCGTTGCTGTGGCGCTTCAAGAAGCTTCCCGAGCCCGTCGTCGTGCTGGTCGCCGCGGCGATCGGGCTCGTCGTGCATCCGCTCGTCTCGCATGCCTGAAGGCGTCGGCATGCAGCGCACCCGCTTCGCCGCACGCGCTCGACGATCGCGTTGGCGGCGGGTGCTGGTCGCGGCCGCTGCGCTGATCGCCGCCGCGCCCTGCATCGCGCAGCTCGCGCTGACGGCGACGATCGAGTTGCCGGACACGCGCGGCCGGCTCGATCATCTGGCGTTCGATCCGGCGACCGCTCGCCTCTTCGTCGCCGCGCTCGGCAACGACACGATCGAAGTCGTCGACGTTCGCGGCGCGCGCCGCGTCGCCCAATGGAAGGGTGTGAAGGCGCCGCCGGGGCTGGCGTGGTCGGCGGCCGAGTCTCGGCTCTTCGTCGCGAGCGGCGCCGGCGATCGCGTCGACGCGTTCGCCGAAGGCCGCGCGCTCGCCTCGCTCGGTGCGCTCGGCGACGCCGACAACCTGCGCCTGGACGCGCCCGGCGGACGCCTCGTCGTCGGCTTCGCCAGCAGCCTCGCCGTCATCGACGCGCGCGCGTTGCGGGTCGAGCGGCGGATCGCGCTGGCGGCGCACCCCGAAGCGTTCGAGCTCGCCGCGAGCGGCCCTGCCGTCTACGTCAACGTTCCAGGCGCGGGGCACGTCGCGGTCGTCGACCGGCAAAGCGGCGAGGTCACCGCGACCTGGCCCGTGAAGCCGGCGGCGAGGAACTTCGCGCTCGCGCTCGACGAGGCGCACGCGCGCGTCTTCGTCGCGACGCGACAGCCGCCTCGGCTGCAGGTCTACGACAGCGCCTCGGGCCGTCGCGTCGCCGAGATGGCGCTCTGCGGCGACGCCGACGACCTCTTCTTCGACGCGCAGCGCGGCCGCATCTACGCGGTCTGCGGAGAGGGCTTCGTCGACGTCGTGCGGCAGGAAGACGCCGACCACTACGCGCGCGTCCAGCAGGTCGCGACCGCTGCGGGCGCGCGCACCGGTCTGTACGTGCGCGAGCTCGACACGCTCTTCGTCGCGGCGCCGGCGCGGTCCGGCGCACCGGCGTCGGTCCGCGCCTACCGCGTCGATTGATCGGCGGCGAGCGCTACGACGCGGCGGCCGCTTCGCCCGACTGCACCAGCATGCCGGCGTTGTAGTCGTACTCGAACACCTCGCCGTAGCGCCCCCACTCGATCAGGATCTCGAGCGTGCGCGACGCCGCCTCGGCGTCGAGCCGCTCGGCGAGGAGCTCGAGCAGCCGTTCTTCGCTGAGTGCGCCCGCGGGCTCGGCCTGCAGGTCGGCGAGGACGCGCTTGGCGAGCGGGACGTGCGCGAGCAGCTGCTGCCCGAAGATCGCCTGCCGCTCGGCGTGCTCGGCGAGCGCGTAGCGCCTGCCGAGCGGCGTCAGCGCGATGTCGCCCTTCTCGACGACGGCGAGCCCGAGCAGGCTGAGCGCTTCGTAGGTCGGGAAGAGCTCGTCGTCGGCGAGCTCGGCCTCGTCGGCGAGCTGCGGCAGGTCGGCGCGGCCGTGGAACGGCGGCGCCGCGAGCAGATCGACGATCGCCTCGATGCGGTCGACACCGGTGTCGGGAAGGCGGAAGTCGACCTGCGCCGGCGCGACGGCGGCCGCAGGCGCGACGACCGGGCGCTGCGTCATCAGGCCGTAGACCTCGTCGATGCGCGAGCGGACCTCGCGCGAATCGACGTTGCGCGGCCGCGGCAAGGCGATGCGGTAGTCGTCGCGCACGCGGCCGGGGTCGCTCGCCAGGATGACGACGCGGTCGGCCATCATCACCGCCTCCTCGATGTTGTGCGAGACGACGAGGATTCCCTTGATCGGGATGCGGCCGCCATCCCACAGCTCGAGGATCTCGGTGCGCAGCGTCTCCCCGGTCAGCACGTCGAGCGCGGAGAACGCTTCGTCCATGAGCAGCACGTCGGGCTCGGTGACGAGCGCGCGCGCGATGCCGACGCGCTGGCGCATGCCGCCCGAGAGCTCGCGGGGGAGCGCGCCGCCGAAGCCGGCGAGGCCGATCAGCTCGAGCATCTCGTCGGCGCGGACCTTGCGCGCCGCCGGGTCGACGCCCTTGGCCTCGAGCCCGAGCTCGACGTTCTGCTGCACCGTCAGCCACGGGAAGAGCGCGAACGACTGGAAGACCATCGCGACGCCGGCGACCGGGCCGCCGATCGCGCGGCCGCGGTACGTCACCGAGCCGCCATCGGCAGCGACGAGGCCGGCCATGATCCGCAGGAGCGTCGACTTGCCCGACCCCGACTTGCCGAGCAGGGCGACGATCTCGCCTTCGGCGAGCGTGAAGTCGACGCCGTCGAGGACCTTGCGCGGGGCGCCGTCGGCGGTGCGGAACGACTTCGCGACGCCGCGCAGCTCGAGCAGCGGGGCGGTCATGCCGGCTCCTCGGGGTTGCGCGTCTGCGCCAGCTCGTAGAGGCGGCGCCAGAAGAAGCGGTTGAGGAGCATGACGAAGATGCACATCACGGCGATGCCGAGCGCGATGCGGTGGAAGTCGCCGGCGTCGGTCATCCGCTTGATGTAGCTGCCGAGCCCGTCGGCGACGAGCGACGATTGTCCCCAGGTGACGTACTCGGCGACGATGCTCGCGTTCCACGAGCCGCCGCTCGCGGTGATCGCGCCGGTGACGAAGCTCGGGAACACCGCCGGCAGGTAGACGCGCTTCCACTTCAGCCAGCCGGCGAGGCCGAGGTTGGCCGATGCGAGCCGCAGCTCGGTCGGCAGCGTCGACGCGCCGGCGACGACGTTGAAGACGATGTACCACTGCGTGCCGAACACCATCAGCGGGCTGAGCCAGACGTTCGGGTTCAGCCGGTAGGTGACGAGGACGTAGACGACGAGCGGGAACATCAGGTTGACGGGGAACGCGGCGAGGAACTGCGCGAGCGCCTGCACCTTCTGCGACCAGGCCGGACGCAGGCCGATCCAGACCGAGACCGGAACCCAGACCAGCGACGCCAGCGCGATGAGGACGAGGACGCGCGCGAGCGTGATGCAGCCGAGGCCGACGACGCGCAGCGTCTCGCCCCAGCCGACCACGGCGTGCACGTACGCGAAGAGCGCATAGCCGGCGACGACCGCGAGGGTGAGCAGCGTGCCGTCCCAGAAGCGCTCCCAGTGCCACGTCGACGCGAACCGCCGCGATCGCGCGGCCGCGTCGGCGTCGTCCGCGTGCGCGAACCAGCCGAGCGCCGAGCGCGCCGCCGACCAGAGGCGATCGGTCTGCGCGCGCACGAAGACGCTGCGTCGCCCCCAGTCGAGCAACCACGACTGCTGCGCGGTATCGGACTGCGACTCCTCGAAGCGGAACTTGTCGGCCCACGCGAGCAGCGGGCGGAAGAACAGCTGGTCGTAGAGCACGATGCCGGCGAGCATCGCGACGATCGCCATCACGATCGCGCGGCCGTTCTGCGCGGCGATCGCGACCGCGATGTACGAGCCGATCCCCGGCAGCTTGATGTCCTGGTTGGCGACCGAGACCGCCTCGGCCGCGACCAGGAAGAACCAGCCGCCCGACATCGACATCATCATGTTCCAGAGCAGCGCCGGCGTCGCGAACGGCAGCTCGAGGCGCCAGAACCGCTGCCACCCCGAGAGCCTGAACACGCGCGCCGCCTCGCCGAGCTCGGCCGGCACCGTCTTCATCGACTGGTACAGGCTGAACGCCATGTTCCACGCCTGCGACGTGAAGATCGCGAAGATCGCCGCGCACTCGACGCCGAGCAGGTTGCCGGGAAAGAGCGCGATGAAGGGCGCGATCGAGATCGCCTGAAAGCCCAGGATCGGCACCGACTGCAGCACGTCGAGGAGGGGGATCAGCACCTTCTCGGCGGCGCGGCTCTTCGCCGCGACGGCGGCGAACGCGAAGCTGAACACGAGCGCGCAGCCGAGCGCGGTGAACATCCTCAGAATGGTGCGCAGCAGGTAGTACGGCAGGAACGCGGGGTCGAGCGAGATCGACGTCGGCTGCCCGACCTCGAACGGCCGGCTCATCTGCGTCGCGCCGAACGCCAGCGCTGCGAGCGCGCCGAGGACCACGGGCAGGAGCGCCCAGTCCCAGCGGTTCGGGGTCGCGACGAGGAACGTGTCGCGGATCCGGCGCGACGTCAGCGAGGGAAACATCAGCGTCGTCCACGGATGGCGCGCTCCGAGC
>JASLGD010000580.1 GCA_030150305.1 Caldimonas sp.
GTCGATCACCTGCACCATGTTCCTCGCGAAGACCATCGGCGGCGTCACGATCGTGTGCCAGTAGCCGAGGATGAGCGCGTGGATGCGCTCGTCCTCGAGGCCGAGGCGGACCGTGTTCATGTACGTGATCGGCGGCTCGCCGCCGGTGATGTCGACCGGATTGCCGGCGGCGCCGAACGGCGGGATGAACTTGCGGAACGCCGCGTCGAGGTCGGCAGGCATCGGCTTCAGCAGCTTGAGGCCGTTGTCGACGCACGCGTCGGAGAGCAGCACGCCCGAGCCGCCGGCGCCGGTGATGATGACGACGTTCTCGCCCTTCGGCGTCGGCAGCATCGGCACGCCGCGCGCGAAGTCGAGCAGGTCGCGCAGCGACCTGGCGCGGATCACGCCCGACTGGCGCAGCACGTCGTCGTAGATCTTGTCGTTGCCGGCGAGCGCGCCGGTGTGCGAGCTCGCCGCCGCGGCGCCGAGCGACGTCCGCCCGGCCTTGAGCATGATCACGGGCTTCTTCTTCGAGACGCGCTTGGCGACCTCGGCGAACGCGCGGCCGTCCTTCAGGTCCTCGCAGTGCTGCGCGATGACGTTGGTGTTCGGGTCCTGCTCGAAGAAGAGGAGCAGGTCGTCCTCGTCGATGTCGCTCTTGTTGCCGAGGCCGACGATCGCCGAGACGCCCATCTTGGCCGAGCGCGAGAAGCCGATGATCGCCATCCCGATGCCGCCCGACTGCGACGACAGCGCCGTCGTGCCCTTGACGTCGTACGCGGTGCAGAACGTCGCGCAGAGGTTCGCCGGCGTGTAGTAGAAGCCGTAGATGTTCGGCCCCATCATGCGGATGTTGTACTTGCGGCCGATCTCGACGAGCTCCTGCTGGCCCTCGTGGTTGCCGGTCTCGGCGAAGCCCGACGGAATGAGGATCGCGCCTGCGATCTTCTTTTCGCCGCACTCGATGAGCGCGCCGGCGACGAGCTTGGCGGGGATCGCGAACACCGCGGTGTCGATCTCCCCGGGAACGTCCTTGACCGACTTGTAGGCCTTGTGGCCCATGATCTCGGCGGCCTTCGGGTGGATCGGATAGATCTGCCCCTTGTAGCCGCCGTTGATCAGGTTCTTCATCACCGAGTTGCCGATCTTGCCGGCCTCGTCCGACGCACCGATCACCGCGACCGCCTTCGGCTGCATGATCCGCTTCATCGACGTCACGACGTCGGCCTCGGCGGGCCGATAGCGCGCCGGCTTCGGGTTCCAGTCGACGACGATCCGCACGTCGGCGGCGGTCGCGCCTTCCTTCGTCGCGAAGACCGGGTTCAGGTCCATCTCGGAGATTTCGGGGAAGTCGCTGACGAGCTCGCTGACGCCGACGATGAGGTCGGCGAGCGCGTCGCGGTTCACCGCGTCGCCGCCGCGAACGCCCTTCAGCATCTCGGCCGCCTGGATGCCGTCGAGCATCGAGAGCGCGTCGGCCTTCGTCGCCGGCGCGAGGCGGAAGGTGATGTCCTTCAGCACCTCGACGAGGACGCCGCCGAGGCCGAACGCGACGAGCTTGCCGAAGCTGCCGTCGGTGACCGCGCCGACGATCACTTCCTGGCCGCCCTTCAGCATCTGCTGCACCTGGACGCCGTCGATCTTGGCGTCGCCCTTGTACTTCTTCGCGCTGGCGAGGATCTGGTCGTACGCCTTCTGCGCCTCGTCGGCGCTCTTGACGCCGACGATGACGCCGCCGGCCTCGGTCTTGTGCAGGATGTCGGGCGAGACGATCTTCATCACGACCGGAAAGCCCATCCCCGACGCGAGCTTGGCGGCGTCGGCGGCGCTCGTCGCGACGCCTTCGCCGGGCACCTTGATGCCGTACGCGTCGCAGACCTGCTTGCCCTCGGGCGCGGTCAGCGACGTGCGGCCCGACGCCTTGACGGCGTCGAGGAGCTTCCTCACTGCGGCTTTGTCTTTGGCCATGGCGTTGTCTCCGGTCCGGATGTTCTTCAGATGATCTTCGACTCGCGCAGCGCGGCGATGTCGCTCTTCGAGTAGCCGAGCTCGGCGAGGACCTCCTCGTTGTGCTCGCCGAGCAGCGGCGAGCGCTTGACCTCGGTCTCGCTGTCGGAGAGCTTGATCGGGTTGCCGACGGTGAGGTACTTGCCGCGCTTGGGATGGTCGACCTCGACGATCGTCCCGGTCTTGCGCAACGACGGCTCCTCGGCGAGCTCCTTCATCGACAGGATCGGGCCGCACGGGATGTCGTACTTGTTCAGGATGTCCATGGCCTCGAACTTGGTCTTGGTCATGGTCCATTCCTCGATCCGCGCGAAGATCGACTTCAGGTGCGGCAGCCGCGCCTTCGGCGTCGCGTAGTTCGGGTGCGTGATCCAGCCCTCCTCGCCGATCACCTTGCAGATCGACGCCCAGACCGGCGCCTGCGTGATGAAGTAGATGTACGCGTTGGGGTCGGTCTGCCAGCCCTTGCACTTGAGGATCCAGCCCGGCTGGCCGCCGCCCGAGGCGTTGCCGGCGCGCGGCACCGCGTCGCCGAACGGCACGTCGGGGTACTGCGGATACTCGGTGAGCTCGTGGACGCGATCGAGCCGCTGCTGGTCGCGCAGCTTGACGCGGCACAGGTTGAGCACGCCGTCCTGCATCGCGGCGAGCACCTTCTGGCCCTTGCCGGTGGCGTTGCGCTGGTAGAGCGCGCAGACGATGCCGAGCGCGAGGTGGAGCCCCGTGCCCGAGTCGCCGATCTGCGCGCCGGTGACGAGCGGCGGGCCGTCGTCGAAGCCGGTCGTCGACGCCGAGCCGCCGGCGCACTGGGCGACGTTCTCGTAGACCTTGCAGTCCTCGTACGGGCCGGGGCCGAAGCCCTTCACCGAGGCGACGATCATCCGCGGGTTGAGCGAATGGATGTGCTCCCACGTGAAGCCCATGCGGTCGAGCGCGCCGGGCGCGAAGTTCTCGACCAGGACGTCGCACGACTTGATCAGCCGGTCGACGACCTCCTTGCCCTTCGGGTCCTTCGTGTTCACGGTGATCGACCGCTTGTTGTGGTTGAGCATCGTGAAGTAGAGGCTGTCGACGTCGGGGATGTCGCGCAGCTGGCCGCGCGTCGCGTCGCCTTCGCCGGCCTTCTCGACCTTTATCACGTCGGCGCCGAACCAGGCGAGCAGCTGCGTGCACGTCGGCCCGGACTGGACGTGGGTGAAGTCGAGGATGCGGACGCCGTCGAGTGCTTTGCTCATCTTGTTTGCTTCCTGGTGGGTCGTGCTGAGGATCGCGTCACTTCTTCTTCGCGACGGTCGGGTTGAGGCTCGTGATGCGGCCGCTCTCGGTGCCGGCGGTCTCGTCGATGACGGCGTTGATGAGCGTCGGCTTGCCCGACGCGAGCGCGTCGGCGAGGCCCTTCCTGAGCTCGTCGGGAGTCGTCGCATTCACGCCGACGCCGCCGAACGCCTCGATCATCCTGTCGTAGCGTGCGCCCTTGACGAAGACCGTCGGCGCGACGTCGCCGCCGCGCGGGTTGACGTCGGTGCCCTTGTAGACGCCGTTGTTGTTGAAGACGACGACGCAGACCGGGAGGTCGTAGCGGCAGATCGTCTCGACCTCCATCCCGGAGAAGCCGAACGCGCTGTCGCCCTCGATCGCGATGACGCGCTGCCCGGTCGTCACCGCGGCGGCGACCGCGAAGCCCATGCCGATCCCCATGATCCCCCACGTGCCGACGTCGAGGCGCTTGCGCGGCTCGTACATGTCGACGATCGAGCGCGCGAAGTCGAGCGTGTTGGCGCCTTCGTTGACGACGATCGCCTCGGGGTTCTGCTTGACGACGTCGCGGATGACGTTGAGCGCGCTCTGGAAGCTCATCGGCGACGGGTTCTTGGCGAGCGTCTCGGCCATCTTGGCGAGGTTCTTCTCCTTCTTCTCGCCGATCGCGTTCGTCCACTCCGCGGGCGGCTTCGTCCAGTTGTCGCCGAGGCCGGCGACGAGCGCGTCGACGCACGAGCCGATGTCGCCGACGAGCGGCGCCGCGATCGGCACGTTGCTGTCCATCTCGGTCGGCGAGATGTCGATCTGGACGAACTTGCGGTTGAACGCGTTCGCGCCGCCCCACGTCTTGCCCTTGCCGTGCGAGAGCAGCCAGTTGAGGCGCGCGCCGATGAGGACGACGACGTCGGCCTCGGGGAGCACGTACGAGCGCGCCGCTGCCGCCGACTGCGCGTGCGTGTCGGGCAAGAGGCCCTTGGCCATCGACATCGGCAGGTACGGGATGCCGCTCTTCTCGATCAG
>JASLGD010000593.1 GCA_030150305.1 Caldimonas sp.
CCAACACGCCGAACGCGGCGTGTTGGTGCCGGTGCCCGGCGCGTTGCCATAGACGGCGACCGTGAGGCGGTGCGTCAGGTTGGCGTTGAACGTGAGGTCGCCGAGGTCCGCGATGTTGTTCGGCGCGGTCACCTGCATCGCGGCGACCTGCGTCGCGATGTTCTTGACGTCACGATAGAACGTGTAGGTGTAGGTGCCGTCGCCGTGGTCGACGAGCGTGCCCGTGCTGTCGGTGCCGGGACGCTGCGGCGCGGCGGCGGCGGTCGTCGTCGGCACGGTCGTGACGATGTAGCTCACCCACTTGCTCGGCGATCCCGCCGTGCCGGGAACGAGCTTGGCGAGCGCGAACGCGAGGTTCGCGTAGCTCGCGACCGTCGCGGTCGAGCTCTTGCTGGCGTTGCCGAGTCCGACGACCGCACGACCGAAGCCGTCGGTGACGGTGAAGTTGACGACCGGGGGGCTGTTGATCGTCACTCCGGTCACCGTGACCGTCGGCTGCAGCGTGGACCACGCCTGCGCGTTGGCGGTGATCGCGTCGGTGTTCGTGAGCGCATTGCTGCCGACGTTGGTCGTTCCGGCTCCGCCGTTGGCTCCCGGCGTTCCAGGGGGTCCCGCGGGGCCGGCGGGTCCGGCAGGGCCCTGGGGGCCGGCCGGGCCGGCTGCACCGTCGCTGCCGCCGCAGCCTGCGAGGGACGCGGCCAGGATCGTCGCGACGATCGCTGCCGTCCAGAGCGGAGTCCGTTGCCGGTTCATCTTCGTCCCCCCAACCAGGTCAGTGACCGACTCGATGGCGGCGCGCGAGACGTCGCCAAGTGGATCGTGCGAGTCTGGAGTCCGCGCGGCACCGCTCGCTTGATCCAGATCAGACAGGTCACCTGCGTTGCACCGTCGAAACCTGCGCGTGGTCCGAAGCGCACGCAAGCGCATCAGGCGAAAGGACGACGTCCGATGGATCTCGGTCCATCAAGGGCGTGCGCCGCCCGGCGCGCGTCGTTCAGCGCCGCAGCGCCGAGCCACTGCGCGAAGCGTCGGCTGCCTTCTCGGGCTGCTTCGGCTCCTCGGGGTCCCGCCGCCGGCGGCGCGAGTCTGAACCAGCGCGCGGCAACAGTGCAGGCGACCCGAGGACCACTCGTCGCCGGCGAAGTGTCGCGGCGCGTGCGACTCGATGTTTGATCCAGGTCAGCGTTTGTGCACTTCATCCGCATCCGGACGAACGGCGCGTCTTTGACCTGCGTCAGCGCGCACTGCCGCCTCGGCGAGCAAGCTGCGCGGGCCAGCCGGTGATCGACGTCGTCGCGCTCACGATGGTCGATGCGTTGGTCAAGCGCGCTGAGCACATCCAGCGGGAGATGCCATGAACAACCGAGAGACCCCTCTCCACGAGGCCGTCGGTGCGAGCCCGCTCGCGGTCGGCCTTTCGCAGCAGCAGGTCGAGGTGCTCACCGGGCTCGTCGAGCGGCAGACGTTCGCCGCCGGGGAGCTGCTCGCGCGCGAAGGCACCGTCGACGACCGGCTCGTCGTCGTCGTCGATGGCACGCTCGACGTCGTCCGCCACCGCGGCACCCCGCAGGAGACGGTGCTCGCGACGCTGCGCAGCGGGGACCTCGCGCACGAGCTCGGCTTTCTCGACGGCACGCCTCGCTACGCGTCGCTCGTCGCGACCAGCGCGGCGCACGTCCTCTTGCTGGATCGCGGCCGCCTCGAGACGCTGATCGAGCGCGAGCCGCGCACCCTGTACGCGGTGATGCGCGCGATCGTCCGTGCGACGCACGCTCTGCAGACGCGCTTGTCGATGCAGGCGCTGGAGCTGACGAACTACGTCACCAAGCAGCACGGCCGCTACTGAGAAGCCTCGGGCCGGGTCCGGCGGTCGTCCATCGGGGCACCGGATCGCGTTGCGGTCGCCCTGATCGTTGCGCGAACCCAGCGCCGCCGTTGACCTACATCAGTCCGGTGGGGCCTCCGCCGCCTAGAGTCGGTCGCGCAGCGCGCCGCGCTCGCTCCTGAACCGACCACGATCGACGATGGGTCCTGCCGCGATCACCGCGCTGCTCCTCCTGGCGACGACGGCGTTCGCTGCGCTCGCGTGGCGCAAGCTCAGGATCGTCGCGGCGCTGCAGCCGGCCCACCGGTTCGACGCGCCGCTCGCGCGGCTGCGCTCGGTCGTCGTCAACGGCCTGCTGCAGCGGCGGATGGTCCAGCGCGAGTGGCGGCCCGGCGTGATGCACGCCGTCCTCTTCGTCGGCTTCGTCTCGCTGCTGCTGCGCAAGCTCCAGCTGCTCGCGATCGGCTACGACGAGCTGGCGGCGTTCCCGGCCTGGTTCGGCGGCCCGTTCGCCGCCTTCAAGGACACCATCGAGATCGCGGTCTCTGCCGCCGTGCTCTACGGCTTCTATCGCCGCTTCGTCGCGCGGCCGCCGCGCCTCGAGCCGAACCGCGAGGCGATCCTCGTCCTCGGCCTCATCCTGGCGATCATGGTCACCGACTTCGCGTTCGACGGCTTTCGCTTCGCGCTGCTCGGGGATCGCGTGCCGCCGATCGCGCACGAGCGCTCCTGGGCCTTCGCCGGCGGCGCGGTCGCGAACGCGCTTGCCGGGCTTTCCCACGACGCGCTCGCCGCCGGCTACGCGGTCTCGTACTGGACGCAGATGACGGTCGTCCTCTCGTTCCTGGTCATCCTGCCGCTCGGCGAGCATTTCCACATCGTCACCGCGCTGCCGACGCTCTGGTTTCGCCGCGGCCGGCCCGCGAACCGGGTGGCGCGCGTCGACCTCGACGAGCTGATGGCGGCCGAGGACGAGTCGGAGATGAAGGCGGGCGTCCGCAGCGCCGCCGACCTGACGTGGAAGCAGGGGCTTGACGCGTTCACGTGCACCGAGTGCGGCCGCTGCAAGGACGCATGCCCGACCCACCTCAGCGGCAAGCCGCTGTCGATGAAGATGGTCAACGACGCCCTCAAGCACCATCTCGTCGCGAACGCCGACCGCATCGTCGCCGGCGACCCGCAACGCGAGCTTCCACCGCTCGTCGGCAACGTCATCGCCGAAGAGACGCTCTGGGCGTGCACGGCGTGCGGCTACTGCGAGGCGGCGTGCCCGATCGAGCTCGAGCACCTCGACCGCTTCTTCGCGATGCGTCAGCACCAGGTGCTGATCGCCGGCGAGTTCCCGCACGAGCTCAAGCACCTGTTCGAGGCGGTCGAGGCGGAGGGCAACCCGTGGGGGCTGCCGGCGGCCGACCGCGGCGGCTGGGCCGAGGGCCTCGGCGTCCCGGTCGTCCGCGACGCGGCCCACATGGCGACGCTCGACGTCCTCTTCTACGTCGGCTCGGCGATGTCGTACGACCCGCGCGGCCAGAGCATCGCGCGCGCGTTCGTCCGCATCCTGCAGCACGCGGGGGTGCGCTTCGGCATCCTCGGCCCGCGCGAAGGCTCGACCGGCGAGTGCGTGCGCCGGGTCGGCAACGAGATGCTGTTCCAGCAGCTCGCGACGGCGCTCGCGTCGACGCTCGGCGAGCTCGGCGTTCGTCGCATCGTCACCTGCGACCCGCACGCGCTCAATGCATTGCGGAACGACTATCCCGAGTTCGGCGTCGGCGTCGAGGTCGTGCACCACACGCAGCTGATCGCGGAGCTCCTCGCCGACGGCAGGCTCGACGTCGACGCGACGCTCACCGGCGCGATCTACCATGACCCGTGCTACCTCGGCCGTCACAACGGCGAGTACGACGCGCCGCGCGCGATCGTCGCGCGCCTGTCGACCGACGCGCCGCGCGAGTTCGCGCTCTCGCGCGAGAAGTCGATGTGCTGCGGCGCGGGCGGCGGCAGGATGTGGATCGACGAGACGATCGGCAAGCGCATCAACATCGTCCGCGTCGAGCAGGCGCTCGCCGAGTCGCCGCGGACGATCGCGACCGCGTGCCCGTACTGCGCCGTGATGATGGCCGACGGCCTCGGCGCGCTCGGCCAGCACGGCGCCGTCGCGTCGCGCGACATCGCCGAGCTCGTCGCCGACGCGTTGCGGCCGCGCTCGTCTCAGGCGGTCGCGGCGACGCCGGCGGGCGATGGCGAAGTCGCGCTCGCCGGAGGCGCCGAGCAGCGCTCGACGAGGTAGAGGATCGACTCGTAGGGAACGCCGGACGCCTCCGAGAGGCCGATCTCGCACGTCCGGCTGCTCGATACGCCGCCGTTGCAGCCGGCCGGGATCGCGGCGCGCAGGTCGCGCAGCGCGTGCTCGTTGAGCTCGGGGCGGACGAACCCGCGGTCGCCGGCGAATCCGCAGCACTGGACCGCGTCGACGGTGACGACCGCTTCGCTGCAGCGCCGCGCGATCGCGAAGAGCTTGTCGACGCTACCCATCTTGCGCACGCTGCAGACCGGGTGCACCGCGACCGCGCCGCGATGCGGAGCGATCGCGAGCCTCGGCAGGAGCGTGTCGTGGGCGAAGTCGATGCTGTCGTGGACGGCGAGCGCACCGCCGAGCGCCTTCTTCATGCGATATGTGCACGGGCTGGTGTCGAACACGATCGGCCAGCGTCCGTCCTCGCTCGCTTCGCGCAGCGCCGCGGCGAGCTCGCTCGACTTCAGCGCCGCCGCGTCGTCGAGGCCCTTGCTCTCGAACGGCTGCCCGCAGCAGAGCGAATCGAGCCGCGACGGATAAACGACGTCGAAGCCGGCGCGACGAAACAGCCGCTCGGCGACGACCGGCAGCGCCTCGGCGTCGTGGCCGTGCTCCGGGCCGAGGTTGCGCGCCGCGCAGCTCGGGAAGTAGACGATCCGCTCCGCGCCGCTCGGCGCTCTCGCCGGCGGCACGAAGCGCACCGGACGCGCGAGCTGCGGCGACCACTTCGGCACGTGACCGCCCGATGCGTTGCGCACGGCGTCGAGGCCGGCCCGCATCGTCGCCGTCCCGAGCACGCCGTGGAGCGCATCGGCGGTGCCGAGGCCGACGCGAAGCGCTGCGGTGACCATGCGGAAGCGGCGCGCGGCGCCGTCGGCGGCGGCGCGCGCGAGCGGGCCCGCGCGCCTGCCGCGCAACGCCTTCGTGAGCAGCCCGGTCTCGATGCCGACCGGACACGCCGTCGCGCAGAGCCCGCACGCGGCGCACGTCTCGATGCCCTGGTAGTCGTACAGCTCCTTGAGCTCCGCGGAGAGCGCGGGCTCGTTGCCGCTCGCGTCGAGCCGCGCAATCTCGCGCCAGCCGACGATGCGTTGCCGCGGCGACAGCGTCAGGCCGCGCGACGGGCACTTCGGCTCGCAGAAGCCGCACTCGATGCACTTGTCGATCAGCGCATCGGCGGCCGGCAAGGGTTTCAGGTTCGCCAGGTGCGCGAGCGGATCGTCGTTCAGGATCACGCCCGGGTTGAGCAGCCCCTGCGGATCGAAGAGCTGCTTGATGCGGCGCATCGTCGCGACCGCTTCGGCGCCCCACTCGAGCTCGACGAACGGCGCGACGTTGCGGCCGGTGCCGTGCTCGGCCTTGAGCGAGCCGTCGTACTTCGTCACCACCATCGCGCACATCGCGTCCATGAAGCGGCGATAGCGGTCGATCTCGGCGGCGCTGC
>JASLGD010000601.1 GCA_030150305.1 Caldimonas sp.
CGGCGCAGGAACATCGCCGCGGTGATCGCGCCGCCGGGACGGCCGCCGACGTTGGCCATGTCGGCGAAGTTGCTCTTCAGCGCCTCGTCGTACTCGTCGTCGAGCGGCATCCGCCAGCACGGATCGAGCGCCGACTGGCTCGCCGCGAGCATCTTCGCGGCGACCGCGTCGTCGGCGCAGAAGAGCCCGGAGTGATGGTGGCCGAGCGCGATCACGCACGCGCCGGTCAACGTCGCGACGTCGACGACCACCGCAGGCTTGAACCGCTCGGCGTAGGTGAGCGCGTCGCACAGGATGAGACGCCCTTCGGCGTCGGTGTTGAGGATCTCGACCGTCTGCCCGGACATGCTGGTGACGACGTCGCCCGGCTTGACGGCGTGGCCGCTCGGCATGTTGTCGCACGTCGGCACGAGGACGACGAGGTTGACGCGCGCCTTCAGCGATGCGACGGCGGCGAGCGTGCCGAGGACGCTGGCGGCGCCGCACATGTCGAACTTCATCTCGTCCATCTCGGCACCGGGCTTGAGCGAGATGCCGCCGGTGTCGAACGTGATTCCCTTGCCGACGAGCACGACCGGCGCCTGCGTCTTGGCGGCGCCGTCGTAGCGCGCGACGATGAAGCGCGGCGGCTCGTCGGAGCCTTGCGCGACCGCGAGGAACGCGCCCATGCCGAGCTTCTCGATTTCCTTGCGATCGAGGACGTCCACTTCGAGGTCGAACTGCTTGCCGAGCTTCTTCGCCTGCTGGCCGAGCCAGGTCGGCGTGCATTCGTTGCCCGGACGGTTGCCGAACTCGCGCGCGAGCGTCATCCCGGCGGCGACCGCCTCGCCCTGGCGAAGCCCTTGCTGGACCGCCTTCTGGTCGGCCTTCTGGCACAAGACCGTCACCGAGCTCGGCGTCCACGTCGGCGTCGCGCTCGGCTTGGTGTGCGTGTACAGGTACGTCGCGTCGGCGACCGCGACGACGGCGGCCTCGGCGTGCGCCGCCGTCGCGCCCGCCGGCGCGGCGATCCCGAGCGTCTTCGCGCCGCTCGACTTCAGCAGCCCGAGCCCGGCCGCGACCGCTGACTTGAACGATTTCGCCGAGCCGTCGCCGGCGACGACGACGGCGACGCGACGCGCGGCGACGCCCGCGGGCTGGTACGCGTAGAGCGCCTTGCCCTTCTTCAGCACGAGGTCGCCGTCGCTCACCGCCTTGCCGACCAGCGCCGCGAGCGGCTTCGCGAGCGCCGGATCTGGACGCTCGCCGATGACCAGCACGAGCGCGTCGACGTCGACGTCGGCAAGCCCCGCCGGCGCGGCGGTCTGAGGTCTGAAGTCCATAATTCCCGCGGTCTCTTACAAGAGCCGACGATGTTATTCGATTCGACATTGCGTCGAGAGCTGGCGCGCAACTTCGGCGCGACGCTCGTGATCATCTTGACGATCGTGCTCACGATCATGTTCATCCGCAATCTCGGCCAGGCCGCGGGCGGACGGATCGCGCCGCAGGACGTCATGCTCCTGCTTGCCTACATCGGGCTCGGGCAGCTGTCGACGATGCTCGGGCTGTCGCTCTTCATCGCCGTCGTCGCGACGCTGTCGCGGATGTACCGCGCGAGCGAGATGACGATCTGGTTCGCGAGCGGCGTGCCGCTCAGCCGCTTCGTCGCCCCGGTCCTCAACACGAGCTGGCCGGTGCTGCTCCTGATCGCGCTGCTGGCGCTCTTCGTCTGGCCGTGGCAGAACGAGCAGAGCGCGGTGCTGCGCGACCAGTTCGAGCGCCGCTCCGACCTCTCGCGCATCGCGCCCGGGCAATTCCAGACGTCGGCCGACGGCGAGCGGACGTTCTTCTTCGAGGGCAGCGCCAGCAACGCCGCGATCGGCCGCAACGTCTTCATCGTCGCCCGGCACAACGGCGTCGAGTCGGTGACGTCGGCGAAGTCGGGAACGATCGAGAACGAAGGCGACGGCCGCGTGCTCGTCCTCGCGAAGGGCCAGCGCAACGAGGAGGACGCGCAGACGGGCGAGAAGACGCTGTCGCGCTTCGAGACGTACCGCACCGAGGCGAGCGAGCGCGTCCGCAGCGCGACCGGGACGCTCGCGCCGCGGGCGCTGCCGACCGCCGACCTGATGCGCCACCCCACGCCGCCCAACCAGGGCGAGCTCGCGTGGCGCCTCGGCCTCGTCCTCGCCGCCGCCAACATGATGGTGCTCGGCGTCGGCATGTCGGCGTCGAACCCGCGCCACGCGAGCAACTGGAACCTGCTGTTCGCGCTGCTCGGCTTCTTCGCGTACTACAACTTCATCAATCTCTCGCAGGCGTGGGTGACCACGGGCCGCGTCGGGCTCGGCACGGTGCTCGTCGCCGGCCACGGCGGCGCCTTCGTGTTCGCGCTCGCCCTCCTCTGGTGGCGCGAGAACGCGATGCGGCGCGTCCCGGGATTTCGCCGGCGCCGGCGCCGCCCGGTCGCGGCGGCGGCCGCATGAGGACGGTCCGCAAGCTGTTCCGGGCCGACATCGCGAGCGCCGTCGTCTTCGTCGCGGTCGCGTTCCTCGCGCTCTTCTTCTTCATCGATTTCGTCGACGAGCTGCGCGACGTCGGCTCGCGCGGCTACACCGCGGCGCACGCGGCCGCCTACTCGCTGCTGCTCGCGCCCGGACACCTGTACGAGCTGATGCCGATCGCGGTCCTGATCGGAACCATCTACGGGCTCGCCCGCCTCGCGCAGACGTCGCAGTACACGATCCTGCGCACCGGCGGGCTCGGCCCCGGCCGCGCGCTGAGGCTGCTGACGGGCCTCGCGCTCGTGTTCGGCGCGGTCACCTACGTCGTCGGCGACTACGTCGCGCCGTTCAGCGAGCGCGTCGCGAGCCAGCTGCGCGCCGGATTCAGCGGCGGCCTGAAGCTCGAGCGCTCGGGCGCCTGGATCAAGGAGCGCTCGCCCGACGGCGAGCGCAGCTATTCGATCAACGTCGGCAGCGCCGAGCGCGGCACGCTGCTGCGCAACGTCCGCATCTTCGAGTTCGACGCCGACGGCCGCCTCGTGACGCGCACCGTCGCTGCCGAGGCCGACGTGGCGCGCGACGGCACCTGGCTGCTGCGCGACGTGACCGTGACGCGCTGGCACGAAGCCGGCGTCGAATCGTCGGCGCGCGAGGAGCATCTCGCGACGAGCCAATGGCAGAGCTCGCTGTCGCCGAAGGTCGTCGCCGCCGCGGTGCTTCCGGTGACGACGATGTCGACGATCGAGCTCTGGCGCTACATCGCCCACCTCACCGAGAACGACCAGGCGGTGCAGCTGCAGAAGATCCAGTTCTGGAACCGCGCCCTCTATCCCTTCGTCTCGCTCGTCATGGTCGGACTCGCGCTGCCGTTCGCGTACCTGCACGCGCGCGCCGGCGGCGTCAGCATGAAGGTCTTCGCCGGAATCATGATCGGCGTCAGCTTCGTCCTCCTCAACAACGTCTTTCGCCACCTCGGCCTGCTCGGCAACTGGACGCCGTGGCTCGTCGCCGCGACGCCGGGGGCGCTCTATCTCGCGCTCTCGCTCGCCGCGTTCAGCTGGCTGGTGCGCTTCCGCTGAGGCTGCGAGCGATGGCGCAGACGCTCGTCCTCTTCGCGCACGGCGCGCGCGACCCGCGCTGGTCCGAGCCGTTCGAGTCGGTCGCCGAGCGCATCCGCGCCGCCGCGCCCGGCCTGCCGGTCGTGCTCGCGTACCTGGAGCTGATGCAGCCGACGCTCGATGCGGCGGTCGACGCCGCGGTCGACGCCGGCGCGACGATCGTCGACATCGTGCCGCTCTTCCTCGGCACCGGCGGCCACGTGCGCCACGATCTGCCTCCGCTCGTCGACGCGCTGCGCGGCGCGCACCCCGGGGTCGCGATCCGGCTGCACGCCGCGATCGGCGAGCACGCCGCGGTCAGCGAGGCGATGGCGCGCGCGGCGCTCGCCGCCGCCGGGGTCGGCGAACGACCCGCTGAACCATAATCGGCCGCGCAATGAACCTCCACCAGTTCAGGTTCGTCCAGGAGGCGGTCCGCCGCGATCTCAACCTGACCGAAACCGCCAAGGCGCTCTTCACGTCGCAGCCCGGCGTCTCCAAGGCGATCCTCGAGCTCGAGGGCGAGCTCGGCGTCGACATCTTCGCTCGCCACGGCAAGCGGTTGCGCCGCATCACCGAGCCCGGCCGCGAGGTGCTGAAGTCGATCGAGGTGATCATGCGCGAGGTCGGCAACCTCAAGAAGATCGGCGACGAGTTCTCGAAGCAGGACGCCGGCACCCTCTCGATCGCGACGACGCACAGCCAGGCGCGCTACTTCCTGCCGGCGCCGATCGCGCAGATGAGGAAGCGCTTCCCCAAGGTCAACATCAGCCTGCACCAGGGCACTCCAGAGCAGGTCGCGAAGATGGTGTACGAAGAGGTCGCCGACTTCGGCCTCGCGACCGAGTCGCTCGACGACTTCGCCGACCTCGTGACGCTGCCGTGCTACGCGTGGCAGCACGTTCTCGTGCTGCCGCTCGGCCATCCGCTCGCGCAGGCCGACCGCATCTCGATCGAGGACCTCGCGCCGCTGCCGCTGATCTCGTACCACCCGGCGTTCTCGGGCAGGAAGCGCGTCGACCAGGCGTTCGCGACGCGAAAGCTCGTTCCCAACGTCGTCCTCGAGGCGATCGACGCCGACGTCATCAAGACGTACGTGCGGCTCGGCCTCGGCATCGGCATCGTCGCCGAGATCGCGATGCGCGAGGAAGGCACCGGCTCCGACCTGATCGCGCGACCGGTCGGCCACCTGTTCGGCCAGAACATCACGCGCATCGCGTTCAAGCGCGGCGCCTACCTGCGCAACTTCGTCTACGCGTTCGCCGAGATGACGTCCGATCGCCTGACGCGGCCGCTGGTCGAGCGGGCGATGGCCGGCGACGCGCACGACTACCAGCTATGAGCGCGGTCCGCGCCGAGCCCGCGCAACCGGGCCGCGTCCCCCACGTCGAGAGCCGTCTGCCCGACGTCGGGACGACGATCTTCACGGTGATGTCGGCGCTCGCGAGCGAGCGCGGCGCGGTCAACCTCGGCCAGGGCTTCCCCGACTTCGACTGCGACCCGAAGCTCGTCGACGCCGTCGACGCGGCGATGCGCGCCGGCCTCAACCAGTACCCGCCGATGACCGGCGTCGCCATCCTGCGCGAGCGGATCGCCGCCAAGATCGAGGCGCTCTACGGCCGCCGCTACGACCCGGTCACCGAGATCACGGTGACGGCGGGAGCGACGCAGGCGATCCTGACCGCGGTGCTCGCGTTCGTCGGTCCGGGCGACGAGGTCATCGTGCTCGACCCGTGCTACGACAGCTATGCGCCCAACGTCGCGCTCGCCGGCGGCCGCACGGTGCACGTGCCGCTCGTGCCGGGCAGCTTCGCACCCGACTTCGATCGCATCGCCGCCGCGCTCTCGCCGCGCACGCGCGCGCTGATCGTCAACTCGCCGCACAACCCGAGCGGCACGGTGTGGTCGGACGCCGACATGCGAAGGCTCGAGGAGCTGCTCGCGCCGACCGACGTCGTGGTCATCAGCGACGAGGTCTACGAGCACATGGTCTACGAAGGCGAGCACCAGAGCGCGGCGCGCTTCCCCGGCCTCGCCGCGCGCACCGTCGTCGTCTCGAGCTTCGGCAAGACCTACCACGTCACCGGCTGGAAGGTCGGCTACGCGACCGCGCCCGCGCCGCTCAGCGCCGAGTTCCGCAAGGTCCACCAGTTCAACGTCTTCACCGTCAACACGCCGATGCAGCACGGCCTGGCGACGCACCTCGCCGACCCCTCGCACCACCAGCAGCTGCCGGCGTTCTACCGCGCCAAGCGCGACCGCTTCCGCGCCGGGCTCGCGAAGACGCGGCTGCGCATGCTGCCGTGCCAGGGCACGTACTTCCAGTGCGTCGACTACTCGGCGGTGAGCGACCTCGGCGACGACGCGTTCTGCCGCTGGCTGACGGCCGAGGTCGGCGTCGCCGCGATCCCGCTCTCGGCGTTCTACGTCGACGGCTTCGACCAGCACATCGCGCGCTTCTGCTTCGCGAAGAAGGACGAGACGCTCGACCTCGCGCTCGAGCGGTTGCGCAAGCTCTGAGGCGATTCGCCGCGATGCCCTCCGAACTGCAGACCGAGCGACGCGGCACGACTCTCGTGCTGACCATCAGCGACCCGGCGTCGCGCAACACGCTCTCCGCGCAGGTGATCGCTGCCGGGATCGAGGCGATGAGCGTGGCCGAGTCGAACCCGGAGGTGCGCTGCGTCGTCGTCCAGGGCGCGGCCGGCCACTTCTGCGCCGGCGGCAACGTCCACGGCCTCGTCGAGCGGCGCGCGGCGGGCGAAGCTGCGCAGCGGCGCATGCTCGAGGACCTGCACCACTGGATCGAGACGATCGCGAGCTTTCCGAAGCCGGTGATCGCCGCGGTCGAAGGCGCCGCCGCCGGCGCCGGCTTCTCGCTCGCGCTCGGCTGCGACCTGATCATCGCGGCGTCCGACGCGCGCTTCGTCGTCTCGCACGGCAAGCTCGGCCTTTCTCCCGACGGCGGCGCGACCGCACGGCTCGCCGAAGCGCTGCCGCCGGCGCTCGTCAAGCAGCTGATCTGGCTCGCAGAGCCTGTCACCGCGGCGACATTGCACGAGCGCGGCCTCGTCGCGCTCGTCAGCATGCCGGGCAACGCGCTCGCCGACGCGCTCATCCTCGCCGAGCGACTCGCGGCGCTCGCGCCGGGCGCGGTCGCGAGCGTCAAGGACCTGGTCGCGCAGGCGCCTCGCCGCACGCTGGGCGAGCAGCTCGCCGCCGAGCGCGACCACTTCCTTTCCAACCTCTTCGCCGCCGACGGCGCCGAAGGGCTGCGCGCGTTCGTCGAGAAGCGCGCGCCGCGCTTTTCTTGACGGCGCGGACGCCGCACTGTCACCTGAGCGACCGCGCCATGCACTCGGGTGTTCTTACCATCGAGGAACAGACCAACATCGAGTCGGGGTCGTGGTTCTCGAGGCTTTCGCCGGCGCTGCGCGAGTCGATCCTGGGGCGCGCGAGCGTCCGCAGGATCGGCGACGGCGCGTTGCTGTCGACGCGCGGCGCACCCGCCGAGGAATGGTGCGGCGTCGCGCTCGGCGCGGTGCGGATCAGCTCGGTCTCGCTCTCGGGCAAGCAGGTCACGCTGACGTACGCCGAGCCGGGCACGTGGTTCGGCGACATCGCGCTCTTCGACGGCATGCCGCGCACGCACGACGCCAACGCGCACGGGCCGACGACCTTGCTCGTCGTCCGCAAGGCCGACTTCAAGGACCTGCTGGCGCACAACGTCGAGCTCTACGACGCGCTGCTCCGCCTGAACTGCAGGCGCCTCAGGCTCCTGTTCGATACCGTCGAGGACCTCAACACGCTGCCGCTCTCGGCGCGGCTCGCCAAGCAGATCCTCCTGCTCGCGCGCAGCTACGGCGTCCAGCAGGGCGACGAGATCCGCGTCGGCCTGCAGCTCGCGCAGGAGGACATCGCGCAGCTGCTCGGCGCTTCGCGGCAGCGCGTCAACCAGGAGCTGAAGGGCTTCGAGCGCGAAGGCGCGGTGCGCATCGAGCCGACCCGGCTCGTCGTCCTCTCCAAGGACAAGCTGCTCGCGATCGCCAATCGCTGAAGCGGGCGCGTGATCCTGGGCGCAGCGAAGGATCTCGGCGTCGGCGCACGCCGGGATCCTCGACTTCGCTCAGGATGACAGCGGCTTGCGCTGCGACCCTCTCGCGGGACGACAATCGGCCGATGACGATCCCGGAAGCCAACACCGGCACCAAGCCGGTCGCCGAGTCGCACGCGTTCGACGTCGCTGCGCTCGAGCGCCATCTCGCCGCTCACCTGCCCGGCTTCGTCGGGCCGCTCTCGGTCGAGCAGTTCAAGGGCGGCCAGTCGAACCCGACCTACAAGCTGGCGACGCCGGCGCGCACGTACGTGATGCGCTCCAAGCCGGGCCCGGCGTCGAAGCTGCTGCCGTCGGCGCACGCGGTCGAGCGCGAGTTCCGGGTCATGCGCTCGCTTGCCGACACCGCCGTTCCGGTGCCGCGCATGCATCTCCTGTGCGAAGACGAGAGCGTCATCGGCCGCGCCTTCTACGTGATGGAGTTCGTCGACGGTCGCGTCCTCTGGGACCAGTCGCTGCCCTCGCTCGATCGCGGCGGGCGCGCGGCCGTCTACGACGAGATGAACCGCGTCATCGCCGCGCTCCATTCGGTCGACCCGAAGAGCGTCGGTCTCGCCGACTACGGCAAGCCGGGCAATTACTTCGAGCGCCAGATCGCGCGCTGGACCAAGCAGTACCAGGCGTCGATCACCGAGCCGATCGAAGCGATGGACCGTCTGATCGAGTGGCTGCCGGCGCACATTCCGGCGAGCGCGCGCGACGAGTCGCAGATCGCTGTCGTGCACGGCGACTTCCGCCTCGACAACCTCGTCTTCGACGCCAGCGCGCCGCGCATCGTCGCGGTGCTCGACTGGGAGCTGTCGACGCTCGGCCATCCGCTCGCCGACTTCAGCTACCACTGCATGTCGTGGCACATCGTCCCGGGGGGCGGCCACGGCGCGCGCGGCATCGGCGGCCTCGACCACGCGTCGCTCGGCATCCCGAGCGAGCGCGAGTACGTGCGCCGCTACTGCGAGCGCACCTGGCGCGGCGATCCCGACGCGGTGATGGCCGACTGGAACTTCTATCTCGCCTACAACCTGTTCAGGATCGCCGGCATCCTGCAGGGCATCGCCAAACGGATCGAGGCCGGCACCGCGTCGAGCGCGCAGGCGCGACAGTCGGCGGCTGGCGCCCGACCGCTCGCCGAGATGGGCTGGCGGATCGCGCAGCAGAGCTGATCGCGCGCGCGCTTCCTTCACCAACGAAAGACCACCATGGAATTCGAATACTCCTCGCGCACCAAGGAACTGCAGGCGCAGCTGCAGCGCTTCATGGACGAGCACATCTATCCCGCCGAGCAGCGCTACGACGACGAGCTCGAGGCCAACACCAAGGCCGGCAAGCGCTGGACGCCGCTGAAGACGATCGAGGACCTGAAGCCGAAGGCGCGCGCGCAGGGCCTGTGGAACCTGTTCCTGCCGCCGACCGCGGGCGGCAAGGCGGCGCAGCACAGCGGCCGCTCCTTCGGTCTTTCCAACCTCGACTACGCACCGCTCGCCGAGATCATGGGCCGGGTGCCGTGGTCGAGCGAGGTCTTCAACTGCTCGGCGCCGGACACCGGCAACATGGAGACGATCGAGCGCTACGGCTCGGCCGAGCTGAAGCAGCGCTGGCTCGAGCCGCTCCTCGACGGCAAGATCCGAAGCGCCTTCGCGATGACCGAGCCCGCCGTCGCGTCGTCGGACGCGACCAACATCGAGGCGCGGATCGAGCGCCAGGGCGACGAGTACGTCATCAACGGCCGCAAGTGGTGGACGAGCGGCGCCGGCGACCCGCGCTGCGCGGTCTACGTCTTCATGGGCAAGACCGATCCCGAGGCACCGCGACACTCGCAGCAGTCGATGGTCCTCGTTCCTGCCGATGCCAAGGGGATCAAGGTGCTGCGCGCGCTCAACGTCTTCGGCTACGACGACGCGCCGCACGGCCACATGGAGGTGCTGTTCGAGAACGTCCGCGTGCCGGTCACGAACATCCTGCTCGGCGAAGGGCGCGGCTTCGAGATCGCGCAGGGCCGGCTCGGGCCGGGCCGCATCCACCACTGCATGCGCCTGATCGGGCTGGCCGAACGGTCGCTCGAGCTGATGTGCAGGCGCGCCTCCAGCCGCGTCGCGTTCGGCCGCACCGTCGCCGAGCAGGGCGTGACGCGCGAGCGGATCGCCGAGGCGCGCTGCCAGATCGACATGGCGCGGCTGCTGACGCTGAAAGCGGCGTGGATGATGGACGTCGCAGGCAACAAGACCGCGAAGGCGGAGATCGCGATGATCAAGGTCGTCGCGCCGAACATGGCGTGCCGCGTCATCGACTGGGCGATGCAGGTGCACGGCGGCGGCGGCGTCTCCGACGACTTTCCGCTCGCGAGCTTCTACGCGCACGCGCGGACGCTGCGCTTCGCCGACGGCCCCGACGAGGTCCACCGCAACGCGATCGCGAAGATGGAGCTCGGCAAGCACGCGTAGCGTGCGGGCCAGGCGGCCCTAGGACGGCCGCTTTTCCTTCGGGTCGGGTGGCAGCGTCTGCCACGCGGTCGACGGCGACCATGTCGACGCGTGCGGGTCGACGGCCTGGCTGCGCGCGACGCGGCGCGCCGCGGCGCCGGCGATGCCGAACAGCGCGAGCGCGGCGGCGACGTCGTCTTCGTCGGCGCTCTCGAGCTGCAGGCGCAGGTAGAGGCGGCCGCGCAGCGTCATCAGCAGAAATGGCGGCTGCGCGCTGAGCCAGGTCGCCGCGGCGCGCTCGAGCGCGTGCCCGAGCGGCCCCTCGAGCCACGCCGCGCACTCGTGGCGATGGTTCGCGACCAGGCCGTAGCAGTTGCGCACGATCTGCGAATCGCCAAGCGCCACCTTCGGGAAGACGACCAGCCAGCGGGTTTCCTCGCCGACGCTGTCATCGATCGCGGTCTGGTTGCTCTGCGTCGCCATCGCGAATGCCTCGCTCGCGAGGCGCTCCTTGAGCGAGCGCGTCATCAGCAGCATCTGCAGATCGGGCGGGACGCCGAGCACCATGCGCATGCGCAGCTCGTGCCCGTCGATGTAGCGTCGCTGCGGCTTGCCCCATTCCATCCGCCACGGCGTGCCGTCGAAGCTGCCCTCGACCGCGAAGCCGTCGCCGTCCTTCTCGCGCTTGTGGACGTAGCCCGCGCGGCGCGCCCAGCCGGCGATGGCGTCGACCTCGGCGCGCCGGGTCGCGCGCTCGATCAGCGACTTGATCGAGTCGAGCATGGCGGTCTCCGTTCCACTAGAGTGATGCGCCGAGGCGCGTGCGCGCCGAGGACGAACGGACGCGACGCAAGGCGATGATCGAAGTGTATTCGTGGGCTACGCCCAATGGCCACAAGGTGCACGTGATGCTCGAGGAGTGCGGCCTCGAATATCGTGCAATTCCCGTCAACATCGGCGCCGGCGAGCAGTTCGCTCCCGCGTTCCTGGCGATCAGCCCGAACAACAAGATCCCGGCGATCGTCGACCCCGACGGCCCCGACGGCAAGCCGATCTCGCTGTTCGAGTCGGGGGCGATCCTGCTCTACCTCGCGGCCAAGACCGGGCGCTTCCTGCCGACGGCGATCCGCGAGCGCTACAAGGTGCTCGAGTGGCTGATGTTCCAGATGGGCTCGGTCGGACCGATGCTCGGCCAGACGCACCACTTCCGCCTCTACGCGCCAGAGAAGCTGCCGTACGCGATCGAGCGCTACAGCAACGAGGCGAGGCGCATCTACGGCGTCCTCGACAAGCGGCTGGTCGACCGCGACTGGATCGCGACCGACGACTACTCGATCGCCGACATCGCGATCTTCCCGTGGCTGCGCTCGTGGCAGAACCAGGGCATCGACTGGGCCGACTTCCCGCACCTGAAGCGCTGGTTCGACCGCGTCGCGGCGCGCCCGGCGGTGCAGCGTGGCGTCGAGGTGCTCGCGAGCCTGCGCAAGCCGTTTCGCACCGACGCCGAACGCGAGGTGCTGTTCGGCGCGAAGCAGTACGAGCGGCGCTGATCAGCGCGGCGGTTCGGGCTGTTTGACGATGCGCGGCTGCACGCATGCGCGCACGTCGCCTGGCCGCGGCGACCAGAGCACCTGCAGCTTGGCAAGTTCCCCGTCGTAGAACGCGGTCTTCTGCGCGGCGTTGTCCTTCTGCGCCGTGATCGCTTCGGTCTGGGCGGTGATGAGCGCCGAGTTCGCATCGATCTCGCGCTTGAGCTTCGGCGGCAGGTCGCCCTTGGGATAGAACTCGGCCTCGTTGCGCAGCCGTTGCCGCTCGGTGAGCAGCTGGTCGAGGCGGGTCTGGGAGATCCTGAGTGTCGCCTCGATCTCGGCGAGCGCGGCCTGGCGCGCGGCGTCGTGCTTGGCCCGGTTCGGGTACCGGTGGACGAGCGTGTCTTCGGCGCGCCGCTGCGCCATGCACTCGCGATATTTCTCCATCGCGATCCGGCGCTCTTCCTCCTGCTTCGCCATCTCGTCGGGCGTCAGCGGCGGCGTGTAGCAGTGCGGATCGCTCGGATCCGTGATCAACGTTCGCCCCTGCGCGTCCTTGCAGGTCAGGATCTTGGTCTTCGGCGCATCCGCCGCGCCCGCCCCGGCGGCGACGAAGAAGATCGCGACGACCACCGTCGCGCGTCTGCCGGGAACGACCACTGACAGCAGCCGCAAGGCTTTCGACGGCGACGTGCGTAACGCGGTTCTGGGCATGCGGACGGGCTCTGCCGGGCCGAGCTTAGTCGCAGCCCGCGCGTCGCGCGTCCTCCAATTGATGGACGGCCCGCGCGCGCCC
>JASLGD010000610.1 GCA_030150305.1 Caldimonas sp.
CCCGAGTCGCGCGGCCAGCCCCCGTCGAGCGCAGCCGCCCGGCGGCGGTCGAACCGGAGCCTGGGGAGCGCAGCCGCCCCGCGGCGGTCGAACCGGCGCGCCCGGCGCCCCGCCTCGCCGGCCTGTTCGGCTGGCTGGCCCCCCGCTTCCTGCATCGCTGATCGCGCCGCGCCGGGCACGCCGGCGTGAACGAGAATGCGGCGGCCTTTCGCCGCACCCGCGCCCAGCCATGCTGACCCTGCTCTTCGACGGCGTCGCCTACGGCATGCTGCTCTTCGTCCTCGCCGTCGGGCTCGCGGTGACGCTCGGGCTGATGAACTTCATCAACCTCGCGCACGGCGCGTTCGCGATGGCGGGCGGCTACGTGACGGTGCTGCTGATGAACCGCCTCGGCGTGCCGTTCCTCGCCTGCCTGCCGATCGCGTTCGTCGCCACCGCGCTGCTCGGCGCCGCTCTCGAGCGCACGCTCTACCGGCCGATGTACGCGCGGCCGCACCTCGACCAGGTGCTGTTCTCGATCGGGCTCGTCTTCATGGCGGTGACCGGCGTCGACTACGTCGTCGGCTCGATGCAGCAGAACATCAACCTGCCGGCGTGGCTGCAGGGGCGCCTGCCGATCGAGGCGGTCGGCATCGGCAAGTACCGTCTCTTCATCGTCGTCACGTGCGCGCTGCTGACGATCGCGCTGCAGGCGATCCTGTCGCGCACGCGCTTCGGCAGCAGGCTGCGCGCGTCGGTCGACGATCCGCGCGTCGCCCGCGGCCTCGGCCTCGACGTCAATCGCATCTTCCTCGTCACCTTCGCGGTCGGCTCCGGGCTCGCCGGTCTCGGCGGCGCGCTCGGCGCCGAAGTCCTCGGCCTCGATCCGACGTTCCCGCTCAAGTTCATGATCTATTTCCTGATCGTCGTCTCGGTCGGCGGGACGACGACGATCACCGGGCCGCTGCTCGCCGCGCTCCTGCTCGGCATCGCCGACGTCGCCGGCAAGTACTACGTGCCCAAGCTCGGCGCCTTCATCGTCTACACGGTGATGATCGCGATCCTTCTCTGGCGTCCCCAGGGCCTGTTCGGGCGCGCGGCGGTGCGATGAGCGCGACCTCCGAAGCCGCCGCCGTCGCCGCCCGCAGCGCGCCGACGCCGTCGCCGGCGGCGCTCGCCCTCGCGCGCAGCGCACGCTGGCGCTGGTGGGAGATCGCGCTCCTCGCCGCGCTGCCGCTGTCGTGGCTGCTCCTGCCCGGCCAGTCGCTGCTGCTCAACGAGATCGCGATCGTCGCGCTGTTCGCCGTCTCGCTCGACCTCATCCTCGGCTACGCCGGCATCGTCTCGCTCGGCCACGCCGCGTTCTTCGGCTTCGGCGCGTACACCGCGGCGCTGTTCGCCAAGGAGGTGCTGCCCGATCCGCTCGTCGGGCTCGCGGTCGCGATCGCGGCGAGCGCGCTGCTCGGCCTCGCGACGAGCGTCCTGATCCTGCGCGGCAGCGACCTGACGCGGCTGATGGTGACGCTCGGCGTCGCGTCGATCCTCTACGAGCTCGCCAACAAGCTCGACTGGCTGACGGGCGGCGCCGACGGCCTGCAGGGCGTCGTCATGGGTCCGATCACGGCGCCGGGCACGTCGCTGCCCGGCTTCGCGTTCGACCTCTCGGGACGGACCGCGTACGCGTACTCGCTCGTCGTCCTCGCGGTCGTGCTCGTCCTCGCGCGCCGACTCGTGCACTCGCCCTTCGGCGTCTCGCTGCAGGCGCTGCGCGACAACCGGCTGCGCGCCGCGAGCATCGGCCTCGCGACGTCGCTGCGCCTCGTCGTCGTCTACACGATCGCCGCCGCGATCGCCGGCGCCGCCGGCGCGCTGCTCGCGCAGACGACCGGCTTCGCTTCGCTCGACGTGTTCGACTTCCACCGCAGCGCCGAGGTGCTGCTCGTCCTCGTCGTCGGCGGCACCGGCTATCTCTACGGCGGCATCTTCGGCGCGATCGTGTTCAAGCTTCTGCACGACCTCATCGCGGCCTGGACGCCGCAGTACTGGAACTTCTGGCTCGGCCTCTTCCTCGTCGTCCTCGTGCTCGTCGGCCGCGACCGCTTCGTGCGGCCGTGGACGTGGTTTCGCGGCAGGCGGGCGTCGCGATGACCGCGGTGCTCGAGACCCGCTCGCTCGTCAAGCGCTTCGGCGGCCTGGCGGCGACCAACGACGTCTCGCTCGACGTCGAGCGCGGCGCGCGCCACGCCCTGATCGGCCCGAACGGCGCCGGCAAGACGACGCTCATCAACCTGCTCACCGGCGTGCTCGAGCCGACCGCCGGGACGATCCGGCTCGACGGCGACGACATCACGAGGCTCGCACCGCACCTGCGCGTCCGTCGCGGCATGGTGCGGACGTTCCAGATCACGCAGCTGTTCCAGTCGCTGACGCCGCTGTCGTCGCTCGCGCTCGCGGTCTCGGTGCACCGCGGCCAGAGCGCCGGCGGCTGGCGCCGCCTCGGCAGCGACGCCGGCGTCGCCGCCGAGTGCGAGACGCTGCTCGAGCGCTTCCGCCTCGCCGACGTCATGGAGCAGCCGGTGCATTCGCTCGCCTACGGCAAGCGTCGCCTGCTCGAGATCGCGATGGCGCTCGCGTGCGCGCCGCGCGTGCTCCTCCTCGACGAGCCGGTCGCCGGCGTTCCCGAAGGCGAGCGCCAGGAGATCTTCGAGACGATCAGCGCGCTGCCGGCGGATGTCTCGATCCTGCTGATCGAGCACGACATGGACCTCGTCTTCAACTTCGCGCGCACGGTGACCGTGCTCGTCAACGGCGCGGTGTTCGCCGAGGGCGACGTCGAGACGGTCGCGAACGACGCGCGCGTGAAGGCGGTCTACCTCGGCGAAGACGCAGGATGAGAGTCCTTTGCGCTGCGCGCTCCGCGATTCGCCTCGGCCACGGCGCGGCGGCCCATGGCTGAGCTCCTGCGCGTCAGCGCTCTCTCGGCAGGCTACGGCGAGGCGGTCGTCGTGCAGGGCGTCGACCTCGTCGTCGAGCCCGGCCGGTCGCTCGCGCTGCTCGGCAGGAACGGCACCGGCAAGACGACTCTCCTCAACACGCTCGTCGGCGTGACGCGCCGCCACGGCGGCACGATCGCGCTCGACGGCCGCGACATCACGGCGCTGCGAGCGCACGAGCGCGCCGCCGCCGGCATCGGCTGGGTGCCGCAGGAGCGCAACATCTTCAAGTCGCTCACGGTCGACGAGAACCTGACCGCGGTCGCGCGCCCGGGGCCGTGGACGCCGGCGCGCGTCTACGCGATGTTCCCGCGTCTCGCCGAGCGCAAGGCGAACCTCGGCACCCAGCTGTCGGGTGGCGAGCAGCAGATGCTCGCGGTCGGCCGCGCGCTCGTGCTCAATCCGAAACTGCTGCTGCTCGACGAGCCGCTCGAAGGGCTGGCTCCGATCATCGTGCAGGAGCTGCTGCGCTCGATCGCGCAGCTCGTCGCCGGCGAAGGGATGTCGGCCATCCTCGTCGAGCAGAACCCGCGCCTGATCCTGCCGATCACGCACGACGCCGTCGTCCTCGACCGCGGCACCGTCGTTCACGCCGCGAAGAGCGAGGACCTGCTCGCCGACCGCGCGACGCTCGATCGCTGGCTCGCCGTCGCCCGCGCCTGAAGCGCGCGGCTACGACCAGCGCAGCCAGCGCGGGCCGAGCAGCGCGCCGAGCGCAGCGGGAACCGCCATGCCGAGGACGTACCAGACGGCGACGAACGGCAACGTCATCTCGTTGCAGTGCAGCGCGTAGACGGCGGCGCCGAGGCCGCCGGCGAGCGCGCCGGCGCCGGCGCCGGCGGCACGCAACCGCGTCGGCGCGAGGCTGCGCCGCGCGGCGAAGAGGGTCGCGAGCAGCGGCAGCGACAGCACGGCGACGAGGACGACGCATGGCAGCGCGGTCTT
>JASLGD010000583.1 GCA_030150305.1 Caldimonas sp.
TTCGCCGATGCCGAAGACGGCCAAGGCGAACGGCAAGACGGCGCGCGCCTGAACGCGCGCGGCACCACCCACCAGCACCGGAGGAGAGAAGATGGCGACGACCACGCGAACGACGGCAGGCAAGAGCGCGGCCAAGACGGCGCGCAAGGCGAGCGGCAAGACCGCGGGCAAGAGCGCGCGCGCCGCGAACGGCAAGGAAGCGACGAGCGCCGCGAGCGCGAAGCGGACGATGGGCCTGCCGTCGTTTGCCGACCTCGGCAAGCTGGTCGGCCGCATGCAGCTGCCGGGGATCGACGTGAAGGCGATCGTCGAGTCGCAGCGCAAGGACATGGAAGCGCTCGCCGAGGCGAACCGGCAGGCGTACGAAGGCATCAAGGCGCTCGCGCAGCGCCGCAACGAGATCCTGAAGGAAGCGCTCGCCGAGTGGCAGGCGGCGATGAAGGACGCGACCGGCAAGGACGCGATGACCAAGAACGCCGAGCGCGCAAAGCAGGGCGTCAAGCAGGCAGTCGACCGCTTCCGCGAGCTCGCCGAGATGGAAGCCGAGACGCGCCGCAAGGCCTGGAAGGTGCTGCAGGATCGGTTCCAGGAGAACCTGCAGAGCCTGCAGAGCCTGCTGAAGGCGAAATGAGCGTCGCGCCGCCCGTGCCGGCGGCGCCGCTCGCGAGGAGACGACCATGGCGATGAAGATTCCGCGCTCGAAGGAAGACGACTACACGCGCGAGATGGCCGATGCACGGCGGCGCTTCGTGCAGGAGCAGACCGGCGCCAAGCTCGCCAACGTCGGCAGCTTCTCGTTCGAGCCGAGCGTGCTGCCCGGCAACATCGAGAACTTCATCGGCGTCGCGCAGGTGCCGATCGGGCTCGCCGGCCCGTTGCGCATCAACGGCGAGCATGCCAAGGGCGACTTCTACATCCCGCTCGCGACGAGCGAAGGAACGCTCGTCGCCAGCTACAACCGCGGCATGCGGCTCTTGAGCGAGAGCGGCGGCGTGCGCACGACGGTCGTCGGCCAGTACATGCAGCGCTCGCCGGCGTTCTTCTTCGACGATGCGCTGCAGGCGCGCGAGTTCGGCGACTGGATCACCGAGAACTTCGAGGCGATCAAGGAGGCCGCGCAGACGACGACGCGCTCGGGCAGGCTGATCAACATCCGCCAGTTCGCGATCGGCCCGGTGAGAAACCTCCGCTTCAACTACACGACCGGAGACGCGGCAGGGCAGAACATGACCGGCAAGGCGACGCGCGCCGCCTGCGAGTGGATCATGAAGAACTACCCGAAGAAGGCGCGCTACATCCTGTCGGGCAACATGGACACCGACAAGAAGCACTCGCGCGCCAACATGCTGCTGACGCGCGGCAAGCGCGTCGTCGCCGAGTGCACGATCAAGGGCGACCTGATCAAGAGCATGATGCACACGACGGCGAAGGACCTGTTCTTCACCCGCCAGATCAGCAACGTCGGCGCGTTCCTCGCCGGCTCGGCCAACAACGGCGCGCACGCCGCCAACGGCCTGACGGCGATGTTCATCGCGACCGGGCAGGACGTCGCCAACGTCTCCGAGTCGCACGCCGGCGTCACCTATTCGCAGCTGCTCGACAACGGCGACTACTACTGGTCGATCACGCTGACCTCGCTGATCGTCGCGACGTACGGCGGCGGCACCGGGCTGCCGACGCAGCGCGAGTGCCTCGAGATGATGGACTGCTACGGCAAGGGCAAGGCGAGCAAGTTCGCCGAGATCTGCGCCGCGGTGGTCCTCGCCGGCGACACGTCGCTGTCGAGCGCGATCCTCGCCGACGAGTGGGTCTCGAGCCACGACGCGATGGGCCGCAACCGGCCGTGAAGGAAGAGCGATGAGCCTCGCCAAGCTGCTCGACCTCCACGGCAAGATCGCGCTCGTCACCGGCGGCTCGCGCGGGCTCGGCCTGCAGATGGCCGAGGTGCTCGGCGAGCTCGGCGCCAAGGTCGCGATCACCGCCAGGAAGCAGGGCGAGCTCGACGCCGCCGCGGCGCACCTGAAGGCGCAGGGCATCGAGGCGCTGCCGATCGTCTGCGACCTGGGCGACCTGCAGGCGATCCGGCCGCTCGTCGATGCGGTCGTCGAGAAGCTCGGGCCGATCGACGTCCTCGTCAACAACGCCGGCACGTCGTGGGGCGCGCCGACCATCGACCATCCGATCGACGGCTGGAACAAGGTGATGACGCTCAACGTCACCGCGCTCTTCGTTCTCACCCAGGAAGTCGGCCGCCGCTGCATGGTGCCGAGAAAGAGCGGCAAGGTGATCAACATCGCCTCGATCCAGGGCCTGACCGGAACGTATCCCGAGGGCATGCCGACGCTCGCGTACAACGCGAGCAAGGGCGCCGTCGTCAACCTGACCCGCACGCTCGCCGCCGAGTGGGCGCCGCTCGGCATCTGCGTCAACGCGATCGCGCCCGGGTTCTTCCCGACCAGGATGACGGCGCCGATCGCGAAGGCGCTCGGCGACGACGCGACCGCCGAGATGGCGCCGATGCGAAGGACCGGCGGCCCCGAGGACCTGAAGGGCGCGACCGCCCTGTTCGCGAGCGACGCCTGCGCGTTCATCACCGGGCAGACGCTCGCGGTCGACGGCGGGCTGACGGCGGTCTGACGGGTGCGAGCGACGACGGCGCGATGACAAGGACGCGAAGGAGCAGGACATGAGCGACAGGCCATGGATCAAGTCGTATCCCGCCGGCGTGCGCTGGGACATCGAGATCGTGCCGACCGCGGTGCAGAAGGTCCTCGACGCCAGCGCCGCGACGTGGCCCGACCGGCCGGCGCTCGAGTTCATGGGCAAGCGGATCACGTACGGCGAGCTGAAGGCGCTCGCAGACCGCGCCGCCAAGGGACTGCAGAAGCTCGGCGTCGGCCCCGGCATCCACGTCGGCCTCTACCTGCCGAACACGCCGCACTACGTGGTCGCGTTCTTCGGCGTGCTGAAGGCGGGCGGCACGGTCGTCAACTACTCGCCGCTCGACGCCGCCAAGGTCCTCGAGCACAAGATCGCCGACAGCCGCACCGACGTGCTGATCACGCTCGACCTCGCGGCGCTCTACCCGCAGATGGCCGGGATGCTCGGCAAGACGCGGCTGAAGAAGCTCGTCGTCGGCAACATGGCCGAGATGTCGCCGGCGCCCGACGCCGTCGCCGCTCAGATGAAGGCGGGCAAGCTCACCGTCGAGACCGCCCGCGACGACAAGCACGTGAGCTTCGCCGCGCTGCTCGACAACGACGGTCGCTATGTCGAGCACCCGGTCGCCGACCCGCGCGAGCAGGTCGCGGTGCTGCAGTACACGGGCGGCACGACCGGATTGCCGAAGGGCGCGATGCTGACGCACGCCAACCTGACCTCGGCGTGCGAGCAGTACACCGAGTCGGTGCAGGGCACGCCGCGCGTCCTCGAGGAAGGCAAGGAGCGGATCCTCGCCGTCCTGCCGCCGTTCCACATCTATGCGCTGTCGGTCAACATGATGCTCGGCCTGCGTCTCGGCGCCGAGCTGGTCCTGCATCCACGCTTCGACGCCGAAGCGGCGCTGAAGGACATCAGCACCAAGAAGATCACGAGCTTCCCCGGCGTGCCGACGATGTTCACGGCGCTGCTCTCGCACCCGGACATCGGCAAGTACGACCTCAGCTCGCTCAAGTACTGCGGGTCGGGCGGCGCACCGTTGCCGCTCGAGGTCGCGCAGCGGTTCCAGAAGGCCACCGGCTGCCCGCTCAGCGAAGGTTGGGGCATGACCGAGACGTCGCCGACCGGAACGTTCACGCCGGTGCACGGCATGCGCAAGGCGAACTCGTGCGGAATTCCGCTGCCGCAGATCGACATCCAGATGCTCGACCTCAAGGACCCGACGCGCTACGTCCCGCACGGCGAGCGCGGCGAGCTCTGCATCCGCGGCCCGAACGTGATGAAGGGCTACTGGAACAAGCCCGACGCCACCGCGGAGGTGACGACCTTCGACGGCATGCTGCGCACCGGCGACGTCGCCTACATGGACGACGACGGCTTCGTCTTCATCGTCGACCGCACCAAGGACATGATCCTGTGCAGCGGCTTCAACGTCTACCCGCGCAACCTCGAGGACGCGATCTACCAGCATCCCGACGTGGCCGAGGTCACCGTGATCGGTGTCGACGACGAATACCGCGGCCAGTCGCCGAAGGCGTTCGTCACGCTGAAGAAGGGCGCGTCGCCGTTCACGCTCGCCGAGCTGCAGGCGTTCCTGAAGGACAAGCTCGGCAAGCACGAGATGGTGCAGGCGCTCGACATCCGTGCCGAGCTGCCGAAGACGCCGGTCGGCAAGCTCTCGAAGAAGGAGCTGTACGACGAGGAGAAGACGAAGCGCGGCGGCGCAGCCGCGAAGGCCTGAGAACGCGACCGTGTCGACCTCGCTCATCCCCGATCCGTTCCAGCTCTGGCGCGAGGCGCTGACCAAGCTCGAGGGCAACGTCAACTCGCTCGTCACCGGCGGCATGGACTCGCAGGAGCTGATGCGCTCGGTGCACCAGCTCTCGTCGCTCTCGATGGGCATGCAGCAGGCCTTCGAGAAGGCGATCGGCAGCTACCTCGCGAAGGTCAACCTGCCGAGCCGCAAGGACGTCCACGATCTCGCGGCGACGTTGCAGCGGGTCGAGGACAAGCTCGATCGCTTGCTGCCGGCGGCCGCCGTCTCGGCGGCGCCACGGCCGCCGCGCACGCGCCGGCCGCAGGAAGACGCTGCGCCCGCGGCCGAGGCGGCCGCGGCCGCGACGCCGGCGCTCGCCAAGCCCGCAACGGTCGAGTCTGCACCGGCAAAGCGCGCATCCGCGACGCGAACGACCGCGAAGCGCGCGCCCGCGAAGCCCGCGCGCGCGAGCAAGGGCGCTGCCTCGCGCGGTCGTCGCAGGAGCTGAGCCATGGCCGCAGCGACGACGAAAGAGAAGCCGCCCGAGCCGGCGCTCACCGAGCGCTTGCGGCTCGAGGTCGAGCGCGCGGTGCAGCGCAGCCTCAAGGGCGTCGAGCTGCTCGGCGCGCCGCCGCCGAGCGTCGGCAGGACGCCGAAGACGGTGCTGCATCGGCGCGGCACGCTCTCGCTCTACCACTACCACGCGACCGCCGACGAGATCTATCGCGTGCCGCTGCTGATCGTGATGGCGCCGACGAACAAGGGGTACATCCTCGACCTCGCGCCGGGCCAGAGCCTGATCGAGTTCCTGCTCGCCCGCGGCTACGACATCTACATGATGGACTGGAGCGCGCCGAGCGACGACGAGCGCGATCTGAAGATCGACGACTACGCGCTCGACTTCATCCCCGATTGCCTGCGCCGCGTGCAGCAGGATTCGGGCGAGGACGAGGTGACGCTGGTCGGCTACTGCGCCGGCGGCATGCTCTCGGCGATCCACCTCGCGCTCCTGCCCGACGGGCCGGTCAAGAACCTCGTCTGCTTCACGACGCCGGTCGACTTCAGCAAGATGAACCTGTTCCGCTCGATGTCGGACCCGAAGGTGTTCGACGTCGACAAGCTCGTCGACAGCGTCGGCATCATTCCCGCCGACATGGTCGTCGCCGGCTTCGATGCGCTGCGGCCGGCGAGCCGCGTCGCCGGCCAGCTGCGCCTGTGGGACAACCTCTGGAACGACGAGTTCGTGAAGGGCTTCCGGATGATGGAGCGCTGGGGCAACGAGACGTTGCCGCTGCCGGGCGCCTACTTCCGCCAGACCATCAAGGAGCTGATGCGCGGCAACGCCCTCTACGAAGGGACGCTGCGCATCGGCGGCCGCCAGGTCGACCTCGGCAGGATCAAGGTGCCGTTCCTCCACGTCATCGCGCAGTACGACCACATCGTGCCGCCGGCGTGCGCGCAGCCGCTCGTCCAGCGCGTCGGCTCGCGCGACAAGGAGGAGGTCATGCTGCCGGGCGGACACGTCAGCATCGCCGCGGGTCCGAACGCGGTGAAGCGGATGTGGCCCAAGCTCGACGCGTGGCTGCAGAAGCGCTCGACGTGAGGCCTCCGAGATGACCGAGACCCGCACCTACCCCCGCACCGTCGCCTGCGGCGACGCCCAGGTCGAGATCGCCGGCATGAGCGGCGCCGACCGCGCGGCGCTGTCCGCGTTCGTCGCGACCCTGCCGACGCAGGACCTGCTGTTCGTGCCGCGCGACCTCGGCCACCCGAAGGTCCTCGACGCCTGGATGCGCTCGCTCGACGCCGGCGAGCTCGTGAGCCTCGTCGCGCGCGCCAACGGCGAGATGGTCGGCTGCACTGCGATCTTCGTCGACGAGCTCAGCTGGTCGAAGCACGTCGGCGAGCTGCGCGTGCTCGTGTCGCCGGCGTGGCGCGGACGCGGGCTCGGCCGCGTGCTCATCCAGGAGTGCTTCGCGCAGGCGCTCGAGCTCGGCCTCAGGAAGCTCGTCGCGCAGATGACGGTCGACCAGCGCGCCGCGATCGCGGTCTTCGAGGAGCTCGGCTTTCGCGCCGAGGCGCTGCTCGCCGGCCACGTCGCCGATCGCGAAGGCAGGCTGCACGACCTCGTGCTGCTCGCCCACGACGTCGCGGCCGTGCGCGCGCGGACGGAGGCGCTCGGCCTCGCCGACGCGGTCGGCGCCTAGGCCGTCCGCCGGGCATCGAAGCAGCAGCAACCATGACCCCGACCACCCCGATCCCGAAGCCGAAGGGCGATCCCATCATCGGCAACCTGCGCGCGATCGACGGCGACGCGCCGATCCAGAGCTTCATGCGACTGGCCAGGATGCTCGGGCCGATCTTCCAGCTCGACGTGCTCGGCAATCCGGTCGTCTTCGTCGGCTCGCAGGCGCTCGTCGACGAGGTCTCGGACGAGTCGCGGTTCGACAAGCGCGTCGCCGGCGCGCTGCGCAACATCCGCGACTTCGCCGGCGACGGCCTCTTCACCGCGCGCACCGACGAGCCGAACTGGGCCAAGGCGCATCGCCTGCTGATGCCGGCGTTCGGCCCGATCGGCATCCGCGGGATGTTCGACCGCATGCTCGACATCGCCGAGCAGATGCTCGTGCGCTGGGAGCGCTTCGGCGCGGACAACGTGATCGAGGTCACCGACGACATGACGCGGATGACGCTCGACACGATCGCGTTGTGCGCATTCGACTATCGCTTCAACAGCTTCTACCAGCGCGAGATGCATCCGTTCATCGGTGCGATGGTCGACGCGCTCGCCGAGGCGGGCGCGCGAACGCGCCGTCCCGAGCTCGCGAGCAAGATGCTGCTCAGGACGAAGCGCGCCTACGAGGACGACCTCGCCTTGATGCGCGACGTCGCCGACGCGCTGATCGCCGAGCGCAAGCGCGATCCCGACGCGGCGCAGAAGAAGGACCTGCTCGGCCTCATGCTGCAAGGCCGCGACCCGGTCACCGGCGAAGGACTGTCGGACGAGAACATCCGCTTCCAGCTCGTCACCTTCCTGATCGCGGGCCACGAGACGACGAGCGGGCTGCTCTCGTTCGCGACCTACTTCCTCGTCAAGAACCCGCACGTGCTGCAGAAGGCGCGCGCCGAGGTCGACGCGGTGCTCGGCGACGAGGTCCCGCGCGTCGAGCAGATCGGCAAGCTGCGCTACCTCGAGCAGGTGCTGATGGAAACGCTGCGCCTGTGGCCGACCGCGCCGGCGTTCCAGCTGCGCGCGCGCGAGGACACGGTGATCGGCGGCCGCTATCCGATCACCAAGCGCGACACGATCACGGTGCTGATCCCGGTGCTGCATCGCGACACGGCGGTGTGGGGCGACGACGTCGAGGAGTTCAGGCCCGAGCGCTTCGAGTCAGAGCCGTTCGCGAAGATGCCGCCGAACGCGTGGAAGCCGTTCGGCAACGGCCAGCGCGCGTGCATCGGCCGGCCGTTCGCGATGCAGGAGGCGGTGCTGCTCGTCGCGATGATCCTGCAGCGCTTCGACCTGATCGAGAACGATCCTTCGTACCAGCTGCAGGTCGCCGAGACGCTGACGTTGAAGCCGCACGGCTTTCGCATCCGCGTCAAGCGCCGCGGCAGCGCGTCGTTCCGGCCGCGCGCGGCGGTGCTGCCGCAGGTCGCCGCCAAGCCGGCGGCGTCTCCGGTGCCGGCAGTCGCGGCCGGCGAGCGCACGACGCCGCTCCTCGTCCTGTTCGGCTCGAACACCGGCTCGGCCGAAGCGTTCGCCGAGCGCATCGCGAGCGACGCGAAGGCGCAGGGTTACGCCGCCGAGGTCGGCCCGCTCGACGACCACGCGGGCAGGCTGCCGACCGAGGGCGCGGTCGCGATCGTGACCGCGTCGTACGAAGGGCAGCCGCCCGACAACGCCAAGCAGTTCGCGGCGTGGCTCGAGACGCTCGCTCCCGATGCGCTGCGCGGCGTTCGCTACACGGTGTTCGGCTGCGGCAATCGGCAATGGGCGCGCACCTACCAGGCGGTGCCCAAGCGCTTCGACGCGGCGCTCGCCGCCGCAGGCGCGACGCGCGTGCGCGAGCGCGGCGAGACCGACGCCGGCGGCGACTTCTTCGGCGACTTCGACGCCTGGTACGCGGGCTTGTGGAGCGACCTCGGCGGTGCGCTCGGCAAGCGCGTCCAGGCGGTGCCGAGCGGCGGCCATCTCGAGGTCGAGGTCCTGAAGGCCGGCCGCACGGCGTTGCTGCGGCTGGCGGATCTGCAGCACGGCGAAGTCGTCGTCAACCGCGAGCTCGTCGACATGGCGTCGCCGCTCGGCCGCTCGAAGCGCCACATCGAGATCGCGCTGCCCGAGGGGATGAGCTACCGCGCCGGCGATTACCTCGCGGTGCTGCCGCACAACCCGATCGGCGTCGTGATGCGCGCGCTGAAGCGCTTCGACCTCGCCTCCGACACGCAGATCGTCATCCGCAAGCCCGCCGACAGCATCACCTCGCTGCCGGTCGACCATCCGGTCAACGTCAGCGAGCTGCTCTTCAACTACGTCGAGCTCGCGCAGCCGGCGACGCGCGTGCAGGTGACGGCGCTCGCGGCGGCGACGCGCGCTGCGCCCGAACAGGCGGAGCTGACGGCGCTCGCCGAGGAAGGCGCGTACCAGCGCGACGTCCTCGGCAAGCGCGTCAGCGTGCTCGACCTGCTCGAGCGCTATCCGTCGTGCTCGCCCGGCCTCGCCGCGTTCCTCGAGATGCTGCCGCCGGCGCGCGCGCGGCAGTACTCGATCTCGTCGTCGCCGCTCTGGAACGCGCGCCACTGCACGGTCACGGTCGCCGTCGTCGACGCGCCCGCGCTCTCGGGCCGCGGCCGCTACCAGGGGATGGCGTCGTCGTACCTCGCCAACTGCACGCCGGGAACGCGGCTCGCGATCGCGGTGCGCTCGTCGAACGACCACTTCCATCCGCCGGCGTCGCCCGAGACGCCGATGGTCATGGTCTGTGCCGGCACCGGCCTCGCGCCGTTCCGCGGCTTCCTGCAGGAGCGCGCGATGCAGGCGCAGAACGGCCGCAGCG
>JASLGD010000068.1 GCA_030150305.1 Caldimonas sp.
CGGAACGCCCACAGCGTCGCGAGACCGCGCGCGAGGTCGGCCTGGATGTCGGCGACGTCGTCGAGGCCCATCGCGACCCGGATCATGCCCTGCGTGATCCCCGCCGCGGCGCGCTGCTCGTCGCTGAGCCTGCCGTGCGACGTGCTCGCCGGATGCGTGATCGTCGTCTTGGTGTCGCCGAGGTTGGCGGTGATCGAGCACACCTCGGTGCTGTCGATGACGTGGAACGCGTTGCGGCGCGCCGCGGCCGGACCGCCGTCGCGCTCGCCGCGGACGATGAACGAGACGACGGCGCCGCCGCTGCCCGACTGCTGCGCCATCGCGAGCGCGTGCTGCGGATGCGATTCGAGCGCCGGGAAGTAGACGCGCTCGACCGCGGGCTGCCGCTCGAGCCAGCGCGCGAGCTCGAGCGCGCGCGCGCTTTGCGCCTGCATCCGCACCGAGAGCGTCTCGAGCCCCTTGAGAACGACCCAGGCGTTGAACGGCGAGAGCGACATCCCGGCGCTGCGCATCACCGGAACGAACTTGTCGTGGACGTCGGCCTCGCGACCGCACAGCGCGCCGGCGATGACGCGGCCCTGGCCGTCGAGGTACTTCGTCCCCGAGTGGACGACGAAGTCGGCGCCGAGCTCGATCGGGCGCTGCAGCGCCGGCGTGCAGAAGCAGTTGTCGACCGCGAGCGCCGCGCCGGCGCCGTGCGCGAGCTCGGCGAGCGCGCGGATGTCGCACACCTCGGTGAGCGGGTTGGTCGGCGACTCGGCGAAGAGCAGCCGCGTGTTCGGCCTGAGCGCCCGCTTCCAGTCGCCGACGTCGGTCTGCGACACGAAGCTCGTCTCGACGCCGAACTTGGCGAACTCGCGGCCGAAGAGCGACACCGTCGAGCCGAACACGCTATGCGAGCAGACGACGTGATCGCCGGCCTTCAGCAGGCTCATCCCGAGCAGCAGGATCGCGCCCATCCCGCTCGCGGTGCCGATGCACGCCTCGGCGCGCTCGAGCGCGGCCAGCCGCCGCTCCATCATCGTCACCGTCGGATTGGTGAAGCGCGAGTAGATGAACGCTTCTTCCTCGTTCGCGAAGCGCGCCGCGGCGGTCGCGGCGTCGGGCTGGACGAAGCTGCTCGTCAGGAAGAGCGCCTCCGAGTTCTCGCCCCACGCGCTCGCCGGCAAGCCTTCGCGCACGGCGAGCGTGTCGAGGCCGAGCCCTGCGGGCAGCGGCTTGCGCGGGATCCTGCGATCGGCCGTCACGCGGTCGCGCTCTGCAGCGTGAGCGTCTTGCCGTCCGACGCGGCATCGTCGTCGTCGACCGAGCGCTCGCGGTCCTTGGCCATCGCGGCGAGCTCGTCGGCGCTGCCGCCGCCGGCGATGTAGACGCCGTCGAAACACGACGCCTCGAAGCCGGCGAGCCTCGGATTGAGCGCGCCGATGACGCGCTTCATCGCGGCGACGTCCTGGTAGATCAGCTTGTCGGCGCCGATGAACTCGCGGATCTCCTCGATCGAGCGGTCGTGCGCGATCAGCTCGCCGGTGGTCGGCATGTCGATGCCGTAGACGTTCGGAAAGCGCACCGGCGGCGCCGCCGACGCGAGGTAGACCTTCTTCGCGCCGGCGTCGCGCGCCATCTGCACGATCTCCTGCGACGTCGTGCCGCGCACGATCGAGTCGTCGACGAGGAGCACGTTGCGGCCGCGGAACTCGACCTCGATCGCGTTGAGCTTTTGCCGCACCGACTTCTTGCGCACGCCCTGCCCCGGCATGATGAACGTGCGGCCGACGTAGCGGTTCTTGACGAAGCCCTCGCGGTAGGGCTTGCCGATCCGCTGCGCGAGCTGCATCGCCGACGGCCGGCTCGACTCGGGGATCGGGATGACGACGTCGATCTCCGAAGGCGGCAGCGTCGAGATGACGCGCTGCGCGAGCGTCTCGCCGAGGTTGAGCCGCGCCTGGTAGACCGAGATGCCGTCGAGGATCGAGTCGGGCCGAGCGAGATAAACGTATTCGAAGATGCACGGATGGAGCGTGGGCTGCTCGGCGCACTGGCGCGCGTGCACGTTGCCTTCGAGGTCGATGAAGATCGCCTCGCCCGGCGCGACGTCGCGCGTCAGCGCGTGCCCGGTGCCGACGATCGCGACCGACTCGCTTGCGACCATCACCTCGCGGCCGCCGGGCCCCTCGCCTTCGCCGAACGCGAGCGGCCGGATGCCGAACGGGTCGCGAAACGCGAGCAGGCCATGGCCGGCTATCAGCGCGACGACCGCGTACGAGCCGCGCACCCGGCGGTGCACCGCGGCGACCGCGGCGAAGATCTCCTCGGGCGAGAGCTCGCGGTCGCGCGCAGCGCGCTCGAGCTCGTGGGCGAGGACGTTGATCAGCACCTCGGTGTCGCTGCCGGTGTTGATGTGCCGGCGATCGATGTCGAACAGCTCCTGCTTCAGCGCCGCGGCGTTGACGAGGTTGCCGTTGTGGACGAGGACGATGCCGTACGGCGCGTTGACGTAGAACGGCTGCGCTTCCTCCTCGCTGTAGGCGTTGCCCGCGGTCGGGTAGCGCACCTGGCCGAGGCCGACGTTGCCGGGCAGCGCGCGCATGTTGCGGGTGCGGAAGACGTCGCGCACCATGCCGCGCGCCTTCTGCATGTAGCACTTGGTGCCCTGCATCGTGACGATGCCAGCGGC
>JASLGD010000095.1 GCA_030150305.1 Caldimonas sp.
CGGGGCTCGACCTGCGCTGGGACGTCGAGCTCGTGCTCGCGCGCGACCACGTCCCCGAGCCGCGCCTCGGCCGCGCGACGCGGCTCGGCGTCAGCGCGTGGCTCGGCCGCGGCGGGCGCGACCGCGACCGCAGCGACCTGCGCCTGCGGCCCGAGACCTCGTTCCTGCTTCGCCATGGAGCCCGCCATGCTTGAGATCTCCCGTGCCGCGCTGTTCGGCAAGCTCAACCCGCTCGCCTACAAGGCGATCGAAGGGGCGACCGTGTTCTGCAAGCTGCGCGGCAATCCGTTCGTCGAGCTGCAGCACTGGATCACGCAGATCCTCAACAACCAGGACTCGGACCTGCACCGGATCGTCCGCCACTACGGCCTCGACACGGCGACGCTGACGAGCGATCTGACGGCGTCGCTCGATCGGCTGCCGCGCGGCGCCAGCTCGATCACCGATCTCTCGGAATGGATCGGCGACGCCGTCGAGCGCGCGTGGGTGTACGGCTCGCTGATGTTCGGCGACATGCAGGTGCGCACCGGCTACCTGGTCGTCGGCATGCTGAAGACGCCGCGCCTGAAGGCCGCGCTCCTTTCGATTTCGCGACAGTTCGATCGCATCAAGATCGAGGACCTGACCGACAACTTCGCGAAGATCCTCGCCGGCTCGCCCGAGGAAGGCCAGCGCGCGAGCGACGGCAGCGGCGCGCCTGCCGAGCCGGGCGAGGCGAGCGGCGCGATCGCACCGGCGGCGATGGGCAAGCAGGAGGCGCTCAAGCGCTACACGGTCGACCTGACCGAGCGCGCGCGCGCCGGCGAGATCGATCCCGTCGCCGGCCGTGACGAAGAGATCCGGCAGATCGTCGACATCCTCATGCGCCGCCGCCAGAACAACCCGATCCTCACGGGGGAGGCGGGCGTCGGCAAGACCGCCGTCGTCGAGGGCTTCGCGACGCGGCTCGCGCGCGGCGACGTTCCCCCGCAGCTGAAGGACGTCTCGCTTCTCACTCTCGACCTCGGTCTCCTCTCTGCGGGCGCGAGCATGAAGGGCGAGTTCGAGAATCGCCTCCGCTCGGTGATCGACGAGGTGCAGGCGTCGCCGAAGCCGATCATCCTGTTCATCGACGAGGCGCACACGCTGATCGGCGCCGGCGGCCAGGCCGGCACGGGCGACGCCGCCAACCTGCTCAAGCCCGCGCTCGCGCGCGGCAAGCTCCGCACGATCGGCGCGACGACGTGGGCCGAGTACAAGAAGCACATCGAGAAGGACCCGGCGCTGACGCGGCGCTTCCAGGTCGTGCAGGTCGACGAGCCGAGCGAGGACAAGGCGGTGCTGATGCTGCGCGGCGTCGCCTCGATCCTCGAGCAGCACCACCGCGTCGCGTTGCTCGACGAGGCGATCACGGCGGCGGTCCGTCTCTCGCACCGCTACATCCCGGCGCGACAGCTGCCCGACAAGGCGGTGAGCCTGCTCGACACCGCGTGTGCGCGCGTCGCCGTCAGCCAGCACGCGACGCCGGCCGAGCTCGAGGACTGCCAGCGTCGCCTCGAGGCGCTGCGCACCGAGAGCGAGATCATCGGCCGCGAGGAAGCGATCGGGATCGACGTCGACGAGCGTCGCAAGCGCACCGTCGCTGCGATCGACCAGGAAGAGACGCGGCTCGCGATGCTGCAGAAGCGCCACGACGAGGAGAAGGCGGTCGTCGACCGCATCCTCGCGATCCGCAGCAAGCTGCGCGCGCCGACCTCCGAGCCGGCGGCGCCGCCATCCGCCACTGCGCAGCAGGCCGCCGCGGGCAAGGCCGAAGCGCCCGCAGCGCTGCCGCCCGACACACCGGCCAAGAGCGAGCCGCTCAGCGCCGCGGACCGGCAGGCACTGCTCGCCGAGCTCGCGCCGCTGCAGAAGAAGCTCGACGAGCTGCAGGGCGATGCGCCATTGATCCTGCCGACCGTCGACGAGCAGGCGGTCGCGAGCGTCGTCCAGGACTGGACCGGCGTTCCGGTCGGCCGCATGGTCAAGAACGAGATCGAGTCGGTGCTCAAGCTCGCCGACACGCTCAACCAGCGCGTCGTCGGCCAGAAGCACGCGCTCGAGATGATCGCGCGGCGCATCCAGACGTCGCGCGCGCGCCTCGACAACCCGTCGAAGCCCATCGGCGTCTTCATGCTCTGCGGCACGTCGGGAGTCGGCAAGACCGAGACCGCGCTCGCGCTCGCCGAAGCGCTCTACGGCGGCGAGCAGAACGTCATCACGATCAACATGAGCGAATTCCAGGAGGCGCACACGGTCTCGACGCTGAAGGGCTCGCCGCCGGGGTACGTCGGCTACGGCGAGGGCGGTGTGCTGACCGAGGCGGTGCGCCGGCGTCCCTACAGCGTCGTCCTCCTCGACGAGGTCGAGAAGGCGCACGCCGACGTCCACGAGCTCTTCTTCCAGGTCTTCGACAAGGGCTGGATGGAAGACGGCGAAGGGCGCGGCATCGACTTCAAGAACACGATCATCCTGCTGACGAGCAACGTCGGCAGCGACCTGATCATGAACATGTGCCGCGATCCGGAGCTGATGCCCTCGCCCGAAGGAATCGCGAAGGCGCTGCGCGATCCGCTGCTCAAGGTCTTTCCCGCGGCGCTGCTCGGCCGGCTGGTCGTCGTCCCGTACTACCCGCTCTCGGACAAGATGATGGCCGACATCGTGCGACTCCAGCTCGGCCGCATCCGCAAGCGCGTCGAGGCCAACCACGGAATTCCGTTCGAGTACGGCGACGACGTCGTCGACCTCATCGTCTCGCGCTGCACCGAGTCCGAGTCGGGCGGCCGCGTCGTCGACGCGATCCTCACCAACACCGTGCTGCCGCGCGTCTCGCTCGAGTACCTGCAGCGTCTCTCGAGCGGCGACGCGCTGAAGGCGGTTCGCCTCTCGGTGCAGGACGGCGACTTCGCGTACGGCTTCGAGTGACGGCCATGCCGGGCTTTCGCATTCCCGGGCCGCTCTGCGCCGACGCGCAGCCGTGGGAGCTCGCCGACGGCACGACGCAACCCACGGTCGGCGTTCCGCCCGGGACGCTGTGCTCGACGTCGCCCGTCTTTCGCGACGCCGCGCCGTTCCTGCCGCAAGCAGGGGCCGACCCGTCGATCCTCTTCACGGCGTGCTTGAACCCGACCCGCGGCCTGAGCGACGCCGACTACGGCCGCGCCGCCGCTGCGCTCGGCGCCGAGATCGCCGCCGTGCAGGCGGTCGCCGACGTCGAGACGTCGGGCAACGCGTTCGACGAGCACGGCCGGCCGCGGATCCTGTTCGAGCGCCACTACTTCCACCGCCTCACCGGCGGCCGCTTCGACGCGACGCACGCCGCGATCTCCGACCCGACCGCCGGCGGCTACGGCAAGTTCTCCGAGCAGTACGGCAAGCTCCAGGAGGCGTACGGCCTCGATGTCGACGCGGCGCTTCGCTCGGCGTCGTGGGGACGCTTCCAGATCATGGGCGACAACTGCCGTGCGGCCGGCTTCGCGTCGGTCCGCGAGTTCGTCGTCGCGCTGACGCAGAGCGAGGCTGCGCACCTCGACGCGTTCGTCGCCTTCGTCGGTTCCGACAAAGCGATGGCCGAGGCGCTCCGAACGAAGGACTGGACGACGTTCGCGCGCCGCTACAACGGTCCCGGCTACGCGAAGAACGACTACGACAACAAGCTCAAGCAGTCGTACGACCGCTTCGCCGCACAAGCGGCGCCGACGCCTGCGGCGACGCGCGCGGCGCGTGGGGTGCTCGGGTCCGGCAAGCCGTGACGATGCGCGCGCTCTCTCTCGTGGTCGCTCTCGCGGGAGCGGTCCCGCTCGTTGCAGCGGCTGCATCGTCGAGCTTGTGCGCCGCCGAGGAAACGACGTACTTCGACTGCGCGATGGCGAACGGCAAGCGGCTCGCGATCTGCGGCGCGCTTCCCGATCGATTGCAGTACCGCTTCGGCCGTCCAGGTGCGGTCGAGCTCGCGCATCCCGCGGCGCCCGAAGACGGGCCGAAGGCGTTGTCGATCGCGCGCTACCACCGCTACCGCACCGACCGGCTGACGCTTCGCTTCGAGCGCGACGGCGTCGGCTACACCGTCTTCGACGACCAGGAGGAGGGGCAGCGGCGCGGCGGCGTCCGGGTCAAGACTGCGGACTCGCGCGCCCACGATCTCGTTTGCGCAGGGCCGGTCGCGAGCCGGCTGGGCGAGCTCGTCGGTGTCGTCGCGTGCGATCGCGAAAGCGCACTCAACGGAGGCAGTTGCCCGTGAGCGCTGCGCGTGACTTTGGTCGCTTGCGAGGCGCCGGGCCGGGGCGAACGATCGCTGACGCGCCGCCTGCGCTCGAAGCGTCGCTGCGCTGACGACACACCATGCCGCCGCCGATCCAACTCGCCTCGCCGCTGCCGGCAGCCGATCTGCTGTTCGAATCGATGACGGCGACCGGCGGGCTGAGCCAGCTCGGCGAGATCCGCCTGAACCTCGTCAGCCCGAAGAGCGACATCAAGCCCGAGGCCCTGCTCGGCAAACCGGTGACGATCACCGTGCAGCTGCGCGAGGACAGCAAGCGGCACTTCAACGGCTTCGTCACGCGCTTCGCGACCGGTGTACACAAGGGTCGCTGGTTCGGCTACCAGGCAGTCGTGCATCCCTGGCTCTGGTTCCTGACCCGCACGGCGGATTGCAGGATCTTCCAGAACAAGAGCGTTCCCGACATCGTCAAGGACGTCTTCGCCGACAGCGGCTTCTCGACCTACGAGTTCAAGCTCTTCCGCAGCTACCGCCAGTGGGTCTACTGCGTGCAGTACCGCGAGAGCGACTTCAACTTCGTCTCGCGCCTCCTCGAGCACGAGGGCATCTACTGGTACTTCGAGCACGAGGACGGCAAGCACAAGCTGATCCTCGTCGACTCGCACAGCGCGCACGACGCCGCGCCGGATTGCAAGTCGCTGCCGTTCGTCGTCGAGGGCACCGCGACCGCACCCGACACCGAGTGCGTCTCCGAGTGGACCGCGTCCGACGAGATGGAGAGCGGCAAGGTCGCGCTGCGCAGCTTCGACTTCGAGCGGCCCTCGACGGTGCTCGATCCGAGCGCCAAGCGCACGGGGCCGTGGCGGCTCGACAAGGCCGAGGTCTTCGACTGGCAGGGCGACTTCATCCAGTCGTCCGACGGCAAGCAGCTCGCCGAGGACCGCATCGACGAGCTGCAGCTCTCGTATCAGGTATTGCAGGGCGCGTCGAACGCGCACGGCATCGAGGTCGGCAGGCTGCTGTCGCTGACGCACCATCCGCGAGCCGACCAGAACGCGCAGTACCTCATCACGCGGCTCGCGATCAGCGCCCACGTCGACGGCTACGAGTCGGGCAACGCCGCCGGCGGATTCCACTGCGATTTCGCGGCGATTCCGGCGGCGCAGCAGTTCCGGCCGCTGCGGCGAACGCCGAAGCCCTTCGTGCAGGGGCCGCAGACGGCGATCGTCGTCGGCCCTTCCGGCGAGGAGATCTTCACCGACAAGTACGGCCGCGTGAAGGTGCAGTTCCACTGGGACCGTCTCGGCAAGAAGGACGAGAAGAGCTCGTGCTGGGTGCGCGTCTCGCATCCGTGGGCGGGCAAGAACTTCGGCGTCATCGACATCCCGCGCATGGGGCAGGAGGTGATCGTCGACTTCCTCGAGGGCGACCCCGACCAGCCGATCATCACCGGCCGCGTCTACAACGCCGAGCAGATGCCGCCGTGGGACTTGCCCGCCAACGCGACGCAAAGCGGCATCCTGACGCGCTCCAGCAAAGGCGGCGGCTACGGCAACGCCAACGCGATCCGCTTCGAGGACAAGAAGGGCAGCGAGCAACTCTGGATCCACGCCGAGAAGAACCAGGACATCGAGGTCGAGAACGACGAGACGCACTGGGTCGGGCACGACCGGACGAAGACGATCGACCACGACGAGACCACGCACGTCAAGCACGACCGCACGGAGACCGTCGACCACAACGAGACCATCACGATCGGGGTCGACCGCACCGAGAAGGTCGGCAACAACGAGACCATCACGATCGGCGTGAACCGCACGG
>JASLGD010000105.1 GCA_030150305.1 Caldimonas sp.
GGCTTGCACAGGAAGTTGGTGGCGCCGACACGCATCGCCCGGACGATCGTCGGCGGATCGCTGCGGCCGGTGAGGAAGATCACGGGCAGCGGCATGCCTTCTTCGGCGAGGCGACGCTGCACCTCGAGGCCGTCGATGTCGGGCATCGCGAGGTCGAGGATGACGCAGCCCCAGGCTGCCGGCTCGCGCGCACGCAGGAACTCCTCGGCCGACGCATACGCCTCGCTGGCCCAGCCCGCCGAGCGCAGCAGCCGCTGCAGGCTGCGCAACACCGACGGATCGTCGTCGACGACGAAGACGGTCGCTTCCTCTTGCACCATGTCAGCTCTCCTTCACCGCGACGAGCCCCGTCGCTCCCGATCGTTCCGGCGGTGCCGCCGTCGATGCCCACGGGATCGTGAACGTGAACGTCGCGCCGTGGCCTTCGTTGTTCGTGCACCAGAGGCGGCCGCCGTGCGCCGCGACGATGCTGCGCGAGATGACGAGGCCGAGCCCGATGCCGAGCGGCTTGCTCGACACGAACGGCTCGAAGATCTTCTCGAGCCGATCGGGCGGCACGCCCGGTCCGCCGTCGCTCACCGAGATCGCGACCCCGTCGTCGGCGGCGGCCGCGCGAACGAACAGCGAACGCATCGAGCGCTCCGAGTGCGCCATCGCCTCGCAGGCGTTGTAGATGAGGTTGAGCAGCACCTGCTGCAGCTGCACCGGATCGCCGTGCACCGCGGGCAGCGTCGCGTCGAGCTCGAGCGAGACGTTGACGTTGCGGCTGATCAGCTCGCTGCGCAGCATGCGCACGACGTCGCGCACGAGCGTCGCCGGAACGATCGGCTCGCTCTTCGACTCGCCGCGCTCGAAGAGCGCACGCAGCCGCCAGATGATCTCGCCGGCACGCTGGTCGTCGGCGACGATGTCGCTCAGGATCTCGCGCAGAGTGGCGATGTCGACCGACGGCGCCGAAATGAAGCGCAGCGCCGCTTGCGCATTGCTCAGGATCGCGGTCAAGGGCTGGTTGAGCTCGTGCGCGATCGAGCCCGACAGCTGGCCGAGCATGGCGACGCGCGACAGGTGCGCGAGCTCGTTGCGGTTGACCTCGGCGTCGAGCTCGGCACGCACGGGCACGGTGACGTCGGCGGTGACGCCCCACAGGCTCGCCGGCTTGCCGCGTCGGTCGAGGCGGACGCCGCCGTGCGATGCGACCCAGCGCGTCTCGCCGTCGGCGCGGACGATGCGGTGGCGCACCGCGTACTCGCCGCCGCGCTGCCGTGCGGCATCGATCGCGGCGGCGACGGCATCGCGGTCGTCGGGATGGACCACGTCGAGACGAAGCGGAAGCTCGGCCACCTCGCCGGCGCCGATGCCGAGGATGGCGCGCTGCGCCTCGTTGGCCCAGCCGCTGTCGCGCGCGAAATCGCGCATCCACATCCCGACGCCGGCCGCGCTCGCCGCCATGCGCAGCAGCCGCTCGGTGCCCAGCAAGTCGGCATCGGCGCGGCGGCGGCCGCGATGCTCGAGCACGAACGTGGTGACGAGCGATGCGACGACGAGCGCGAGCGTGAGCGCCGCCGCGACGTGCCACGGGTCTGTCTCCCAGATCGCCGGCAACCTGGTCGCGGCGGGAGCCTGCGACTCGACGGAGCGAGCAAGGATCGGCGCGATCGCTGCGCCGAGCGCGAGCGCGCGGATCGCCGCGGCGTCGAGACGCCGCAGCGACAGCGCAGGGAGCGTGGAGTGGCGGGAGAGGAGACACACCGCCAACGACAGCGCGGCCGGCACGCCTCGAACGAGCGCTGCGACCGAGCGATCGAGACGGCGCCTCCAGTTCCACTCGGCGCCCGGCGGGGAGCGCTCGCGCATCGTCTGTGTACCTCCAGCGGGCGTCTGCATCGTCGTGCTGTTGAACAGACGCAACACGGCCGGAGTTCCGCGTTGCGCCAGCGCCTTTCGGCCCGAGTGTCGCTCCGAAAGCGGGCAGTTTCAATGAACCGCGGAATGCACGCCTCTGTCGAAGATCAAGGACGGCCGCCGGAGTCGTGGTCGCTGCCCGGCAAGCCCCAGATGGCCGTTGTTGCGTCGCCACATGCGGCCCGAATGCATCCCGATCATCAGCGTCGGCGGCGGGCGATGCGCGCAAGATGACGAGCGAGGCGAAAGTTGGGCCCCAAGGTCCAATAGCCGCCTCGAAGGCCGGTCGGTACGGTTCGCGATGGGGCTGCTCGGGCCCGCGACCGGCGATCGGCTCACGCCGGAACGGCCGGCGCTCGACCAACAGGAGGATGCATGAATCGGAGTACGGGGCGGTCTTTCGCGTGCGCGCTTTCGGTGATCCTGCCCGCGCTCGCGGCGACGCCGGCAGCGGCGCAGCTGGCCAATGCGCAAGGGCTGATCGAGAACCGTTTCGTTGGCAGCGCTGGCGTCTTCATCGTCGGCAGCGACCTCAAGGCGCGGCTGAACGGAAGCTCGGCGAGCAATCCCGACGTCGACTTCAACAACACCTTCGGCACCGGCTCCGACGAGACGCGTGCTCGCCTCGACCTGCTCTGGCGCATCACTCCGAACCACCACGCGCGCTTCTTTTTCTTCAACAACAGCATCACGCGCGACCGCACGCTCGACCGCGACATCCAGTGGGGCGACACGACCTACCACGTCGGCGCCACGGTCGAGTCGCAGGTCAAGATGCAGGTCTACGAGCTGGCGTACGAATACGCGTTCATGCACCAGCCGACGTTCGAGCTGAACGGAAGCGTCGGCATCCACTACACCGACCTGCGCGTCAAGCTCGCCGGCAACGCGACAACGGGAGGCGGCGCGACGACGTCGTTCGTCACCGAGGAGCGCAAGCTCCCGGCGCCGCTTCCGGTCATCGGCGTCCGCGCCGGCTGGGCGTTCGCGCCGCAGTGGTACCTCGAGGGCACCGGCCAGTTCTTCCGGATCAACATCGACGGCTACAGCGGCCACTGGCTCGACGGCCGCGCCGGCGTGACGTGGATGTTCACGCGCAACTTCGGCGTCGGCCTCGCCTACAACCGCTGGATCACCAACGTCGACGTCAGCCGCGCGAACTTCAACGGCTCGGCGCGCTTCGGCTACTCGGGCATCCTGGCGTCCCTCACCGGGACGTTCTGACCAGACGCCGGCCGCCCGGACGCGGCGGCCGGCCTCTCTCACCACCTTGGAGATTCCCATGAAGTTCGCCCCCCTGACGGTCGCGGCGCTCGCGGCGAGCGTCGTCTTTGCGGCCAGCGCGCAGCAGGCACCGACGACGAGCTCGTCGGTGACGGTGACGCCGGGCAAGGCGGTCGCGACGAGCACGACGACGGCCTCGGCGGTCATCGTCGCGATCGATGCGACCTACCGCGTCGTCACCCTGAAGACCGCGAGCGGCAAGACGGTCGAGGTCGTCGCCGGGCCCGAGGTCAAGAACTTCGACCAGCTCAAGGTGGGGCAGAAGGTCAAGGCCACGTACGGCGAGGCGCTCTCGCTCGAGCTGAAGAAGGGCGGCGGCAAGCCGCTCACGATGTCCGAGAAGGGCGGCGGAGTCGCCGCGGCGCCGGGTGCGCAGCCCGGCGCGGCCGGCGCGCGGCAGCTGACCATCCTCGCCGACGTCGTCAAGGTCGACACCAAGACCCACCCGGTGACGCTGAAGGGGCCCGGCGGCAACACCGTCGACCTGCACGTCGAAGACCCCGAGCAGCTGAAGAACATCAAGAAGGGCGACCAGGTCGAGGCGGTCTACACCGAGGGCGTCGCCGTCACGGTCGAGCCCGCCGGCAAGTAGTCGGCACGGCGTTCGCGCCGGTGCCGCTTGCGGAGGCAAGCCATGACCAAGAAAGAACGCACCGCGAAGGTCGAGGCTGAAGCTGCGGAGCCGTCGAACGGCAAGACGCGCGCCTCGCACGCGAAGGCGCCGTCGCCATCCGGTGACGACGCGTCTGCCCCGCTCGGCACCAAGGAGTACGACAAGGCGCTGAAGAAGCTGCACGTCGAGCTCGTCAAGCTGCAGGAGTGGGTCGTCCACAAGGGGCTCAAGGTCTGCATCGTCTTCGAGGGCCGCGACGGCGCCGGCAAGGGCGGCACGATCAAGGCGCTGACCGAGCGCGTCAGCCCGCGCGTCTTTCGCGTCGTCGCGCTGCCCGCGCCGACCGAGCGCGAGAAGACGCAGATGTACATCCAGCGCTATCTCGCGCACTTTCCCGCCGCGGGCGAGGTCGTGATCTTCGATCGCAGCTGGTACAACCGCGCCGGCGTCGAGCGCGTGATGGGCTTCTGCACGCCGGAGCAGACCGACCGCTTCCTGCGCATCGTCCCGGCGGTCGAGAAGACGATGGTCGATTCGGGGATCATCCTGCTCAAGTTCTGGCTCGAGGTCAGCCCCGAGGAACAGACGCGGCGGCTGAAGGCGCGGTTCGAGGACGGACGCAAGATCTGGAAGCTCTCGCCGATGGACCTGCGCTCGTACAGCCGCTGGTACGACTACTCGCGTGCGCGCGACGCGATGTTCGCCGCGACCGACACCGCGCACGCGCCGTGGTTCGTCGCGCCGTCGAACGACAAGAAGCGGGTGCGGCTGAACATCATCAGCCACATCCTCGCGAACGTGCCGTACCAGGAGGTCAAGCGCGAGAAGCCGAAGCTGCCCAAGCGCCAGGATGCGGGCGGCTATCGCGAGCCGAAGTATCCGTACAAGGTGATCCCGAGCGTCTACTGAGTGGCTCGCGGCGCTCGGGTCCAAGCCGACTGCCGCGCCACACCCAGCGGCCTTCGCCCTCGGCGCTGACAGAACGATGCTGGAGCAACTGCGAAGCGCTCTCGCCGACCGTCCGCTGGTCGTCCTCGTGCTCACCTTCCTGGCGATGTGGCTCGCCGCGGTCGTCGGTGCCGTGCTGGCGCGCAAGCGCGCGTTCGTGCTCGACGGCCGCGAGGTCGCGGTCGTCGTCGAGACGGCGATCCTCACCTTGCTGGCGTTGATCATCGGCTTCACGTTCTCGATGGCCCTGACGCGCTACGACCAGCGCAAGAACCTCGAGGAAGAGGAGGCGAACGCAATCGGCACGGCGTGGGTGCGCGCCGACCTGCTGCCCGCGAGCGACGGCGCGAAACTGCGCACGGCGCTCAGGCAGTATCTCGACCAGCGCATCGCGTACTACGAGGCGCGCAGCGCCGACGAGGTCGCGCGATCGGATGCGCAGGCGAGCACGCTGCAGGCGGCGATGTGGGCAGCGACGACCGCGCCGGCCAACGCGCAGCCCAGCGCCGTCAATGCGCTCACCGTTTCCGCGATCAACGACGTCCTCAACTCGCAGGGCTACACGCAGGCGGCCTGGCTCAACCGGATTCCGCTGGCGGCGTGGGCGCTGCTCGCAGGGCTCGCGCTCTTCTGCAGCCTGCTCGTCGGCTTCGAGGTCGAGCGCGCGCAGGGCGGACGGTTCGTCACTTTCGTGCTTCCGATCTCGGTCTCGATCGCGTGCTGCCTGATCGCCGACCTCGAGAGTCCGCGCAACGGGTTGATCCACGTCCACCCGCAGAATCTGCTTCTCCTCGCGCAGTCCGTGCGCGCGCACTGAACCCACGAGGGCATCCGCCATGAGCGATCCCGACCACGACTTGCGTATCGACACGGCGCTTCGCGACGGCACGCCCGTCGTCATCCGCGTCATGCGCCCTGACGACCGCGAGCGCCTCGTCGCCGCATTCGCCAAGCTCGATCCGACGACGATCTACACGCGGTTCTTCTCGTACCGCAAGGAGATCCCGGAGCGCTCGCTCGACCGGATCGCCGAGATCGACTTCGTCCACCTCGCCGGGCTGGTCGCGACGATCGGTTCGGGCGACGCCGAGACGGTGATCGGCGGCGCGAGCTACGTCGGCGGGATCGGCGGCGACGGCAAGCGCTTCGCCGAGGTCGCGTTCACGATCGAGGAGGACCACCAGGGCCAGGGCCTGGCGACGAAGCTGTTCGCCGCGCTGCTCGCGCTCGCGCGGCGGCACGGCATCGCGCGCTTCACCGCCGACGTCCTTTCCGGCAACGCCCCGATGCTCGCGGTCTTCGCGCGCGCAGGGCTGCCGATCCGTCGAGAGCGCGACGGCGGCACCGTCCACGTCGAAATGGAGCTCGAGCCGGCGCGATCGTGACGCAGCCGCGCCGCGCGCTTGACGCCCGTCAACGCAGCGTCACGCCATCCACCCACACTCATGAAGCACGAGCCACATTGAGCGCGCCCGGATCGCCGCAAAGGCGAAGGAGTCTGTCGTGAACACCCCAACCAAGACCGTCGTGCAGGGCGCCGAGCGCTCGGCCAAGATCGTCAAGGTCCTCGAACGCCGCATGCGCATCGCGCAGGATCGCTTCGCCGACCGCATCGCGACGGCAGCGAAGAAGCTGCCGCTCTCGCCGCAGGAGACGCTCGCCGATCCGCTTGCGCTGTGGAGCAACTGGACGAGCTACGCCGTCGACAGCTTCCAGCGCTCGGTCCTCTTTCTCGACACGCTGCGCCAGCGCGGCAACGCGTACCACGAGCACGAGGCGGCAGGCCGGCCGCCGCTGCTGCACTTCGAGCACGAGACCGTGCTCGACGCGCGCACCTTCGCCCGGCCGGTCAACTACGCGCTCGTCAGGATCGTGCCTCCGGACGGCATCACCGTCGACGCGACGAGCAGGCCCTACGTGATCATCGACCCGCGCGCCGGCCACGGCCCGGGCATCGGCGGCTTCAAGGACGACTCGCAGGTCGGCGTCGCGCTGCGCGCCGGCCACCCGGTGTACTTCGTCGTCTTCTACCCCGACCCCGAGCCCGGGCAGACGCTGCCCGACGTCTGCGCCGCCGAGCAGGTCTTCATCCGCAAGGTGCGCGAGCTGCACCCGAAGAGCCCGAAGCCGGCCGTCGTCGGCAACTGCCAGGGCGGCTGGGCGGCGATGATGCTCGCCGCCTCCGACCCCGAGGCGGCGGGCCCGATCGTCATCAACGGCGCGCCGATGTCGTACTGGGGCGGCGCGTGGAGCGAAGGCGAAGGCGACAACCCGATGCGCTACTCGGGCGGCCTGATGGGCGGGACGTGGCTGGCGTCGCTCAGCGCCGACCTCGGCAACGGCGTGTTCGACGGCGCCCACCTGGTCTCGAACTTCGCCAACCTCAACCCGGCCAACGCGCTCTGGGGCAAGTACTACAACCTGTACGCGAAGATCGACGCCGAGGCGCCGCGCTTCCTCGAGTTCGAGCGCTGGTGGGGCGGCTTCTACCTGATGAACCGCGAAGAGATCGAGTGGATCACGCAGAACCTCTTCGTCGGCAACAAGGTGTGGAAGTCGGCGACGGCAACGAGCGGCAAGATGTTCGACCTGCGCGAGATCCGCCAGCCGATCGTGCTGTTCGCGTCGATGGGCGACAACATCACGCCGCCGCAGCAGGCGTTCAACTGGGTCGCCGACCTCTACGGCTCGACCGACGAGATCAAGGCGCGCGGCCAGGTGATCGTGGGCCTGCTGCACGAGACGATCGGCCACCTCGGCATCTTCGTCTCGGGCAAGGTCGCGACCAAGGAGCACGCGCAGATCGTCGAGGTGCTGAAGTCGATCGAGGCGCTGCCGCCGGGCCTCTACGGCATGAAGATCCACGAGACGAGGGCGAAGGACGGCAGCGTCGCCTACGACGTTTCGTTCGTCGAGCGCCAGCTCGAGGAGATCACGGCGCAACTCAACAGGTTCGAGCGGCGCGACGAGGAGCCTTTCGAGGCGGTCGCGCGCGTGTCCGAGTTCAACCAGCGCGCCTACGAGCTGTTCGCGCAGCCGATCGTGCAGGCGATGACGAACGAGACGACCGCAGAGCTCGGTCGGCAGCTGAACCCGATGCGCCTCGAGCAGGCGATCGCGTCGGACCGCAACCCATGGCTCGCCTGGGTCGCTCCGCTCGCCGCCGCGGTGAAGACGGCGCGCCAGCCGGCGCCCGCCGATTCGCCGTGGAAGACGGTCGAGCAGACCGGGTCCGAGCTGATCGGCGCTTCGCTCGACTACTTCCGCGACGTCCGCGACGCGCTGAGCGAGGCGCAGTTCTTCACCACGTTCGCCGTCCTCTTCCCTGCCCTGCACCCCGGCAGCGAGTCAGCGGAATCGACCGCCCCGCCGCTTGCAGGACGCGACTCGCCGATCGTGCGCGAAGCGCTCGCGGCGATCGAGGAAGGCGGCTACGCAGAGGCGCTCGCACGCGCGGCGTGCCTGCTCGCGAAGAAGGGCGAGCCGTTTCCACTCGCGCGCCATCTGCGCCTTCAGCTCGATGCGCGCGACCGTCGCGCGCTGCTTGGCGCTGACGCGATCGGCGGGGATGCGCGGATCGCCGAGCAGGC
>JASLGD010000145.1 GCA_030150305.1 Caldimonas sp.
CGGCGAGACCGAGCCGCGCAGGGGAACGCCGCCGTGGACGACGAGATCGCTCATCGAAGACTCCGTTCGGTGCAGTGCGCGCGAGTCTGGCGTCGCGCGGTGAATCGGCAATGAAGCCGACGTGAAGCGCAGCGACGGCCGGCTCAGGTCGACGCCATGCCGAGCACCGACGCGATCGTCGAGTAGAGCCGCGATGGATCGACGGGCTTGGGCAGGTGGACGCCGTAGCCGGCCTGCTGCGCCTTGACCGCGTCCTCGCTGCGCGCGAACGCGGTCAGCGCGATCGCCGGCAGCTCGCGCGCACCGGACTCTGGCAGCGCGCGGATCCTGCGCATCAGCTCGTAGCCGTCGACGCGCGGCATGCCGATGTCGCTGATCAGCAGATCGGGCCGCTCGTCGCCGAGCGCGGCGAGCGCCTCGTCGGCCGAGCCGGCGGAGCGCACCCGCGCGCCCCAGCCTTGCAGCATGTGGGTGAGCATCTCGCGGCCGTCGGCCTCGTCGTCGACGACGAGGATGCGCGTGCCCGAGAGGTCGGCATCGAGGGCGGCGGGAACGGTCGCCGGCGGCGTCGTCGGTGCGACGGCGCTGCGCTCGACGTCGACGACCACCGAAGGTTGCGTCGGCAAGCGGATCGTGAACGTCGCGCCGCGGCCGACGCCGTCGCTCATCGCCTCGACGGTGCCGCCGTGCAGCTCGACGAGCTGGCGCACGATCGCGAGGCCGAGGCCGAGGCCGCCGTGCGTCCGCGCCTCGCTCGACTCCGCCTGGCGGAAGCGCTCGAAGACGTGCGGCAGGAACTCGGCCGGGATGCCCGCGCCGTCGTCCCGCACGATCAGCCTGACCTCGGTCGGACTCCGCTCGGCGGCGAGCGTCACGTGGCCTCCGGGCGGCGTGAACTTGATCGCGTTCGAGAGCAGGTTCCAGACGACCTGCTGCAGCCGGCTCGCGTCGGCGAGCAGCTCGCACCCCCCGGGCAGGTCGAGCTGGCGCAGCGTGATCGAGCGCGCGTCGGCGGCGGGCTTGAGCGACGACACCACGGTCTCGAACACCGCGGCGATCGTCACCGGCTGGATGTCGAGCTTGAGGCTCCCCGACGTGATGCGGCTGACGTCGAGCAGCTCCTCGATCAGGCGCGCCTGCGCGCGCGCGTTGCGCTCGATCGTCGCCGCCGCCTGCGCGACGTCGACCGATCCGCTCGCGCGCCCGAGCAGGTGCGTCCAGCCGAGGATCGCGCTCAGCGGCGTGCGCAGCTCGTGCGAGAGGGTGGCGAGGAACTCGTCCTTCATCCGGCTCGCTCGCTCGGCCTCGAGGCGCGCCTGGCGCTCCGCCGCGAGCAGCGCCTCGCGCTCTTCCTCGAGGAGCTTCTGCCGGCTGATGTCGATCGTGACGCCGTCGAAGCGGATCGGCTGGCCCGACGCGTCGCGATAGACGCGCCCCTTGGCGCGGATCCAGCGCCAGACGCCCTGCGGCGAGACGGTGCGGTACTCGACGTCGTAGCGCGCGCGGCCCTCGACGGCGGCGTCGATCGCGGCGCGCACGCGATCGCGGTCGTCGGCGTGGATGATGGAGTAGAAGAGGTCGAAGTCGATCTGCTCGTCTGGCGGCAGCCAGAAGTGCTCCTTGCACTTCGCGTTCCACTCGATGACGTCGAGCGGCCACGGGCAGTGGAACGTGCCGAGCTCGCCGGCGTCGACGGCGACCTCGAGCGCCTCGTTGGCGCGGATCGCTTCGGCGTTGGCGAGCCGCTCGGCGAGCCGCGCTTGTTCCTGCTCGGCGAGGTGGCGCCGCGTCTGGTACTGGCGGTCGCGCGCGCGCAGCGCCGAGCGCGCCGCGCTCGCGAGCGTCTCGGCGTTGAGCGGCCGCTCGAGCAGGACGGTGTTGCCGAGGCGCGCGAGGACGCCGGTCGCGCCGCCCGGCCGGGTGCCGACGCGGCGCGCGACGAGGGCGATGAACGGGAAGTCGGACCACGGCGGCTGCCGCTCGATCCAGCGGCCGAGCGCCTCGAACGGCGCGCCGACGAGCGACTCCTCGGTGACGAACGCGGTGCCCGCGCCGGCGCCGAGCGCGTCGATCAGCGCCTCGAGCGACGCGCACACCTCGGCGTGCATCGACTGCGCCTGCAGGACCTGCGAGATCACGAGCGCGTCGCGTCCGCGCGGCGCGTGCACGAGCACCCGACGCTCGACCGGCGTCGACGGCTGCGAGCTCATCGCGGACGATCGCGCAGCATCTTCGTCTCGCCCACGTACTGGATCGCGTCGCCGAGCACGCCTTCGAAGCCGACGATCGGCTCGCCGACCTGCAGGCCGCTCTCGCTGCTGAGGCGAAGCTCGCGGATCGTCCGCTCGTTCTGCGAGGTGCGGCTCTTGACCGCGGTGATCGCCGAGCGGACGGCACCTTCGGCCTCGAAGAAGCGGAACATCAACGTCGCATCGGCGAGGTAGCTGACGTCGATGTCGCTGCGCACGGCGCCGACCGAGCCGTGCTCGCCGACGATCATCATCGTCGTCACCGACCGGTTGTTGAGGAACGTCAGCAGCTCGTGCATGTGCAGCAGCAGGAACGTCTGGCCGGGCATCGCCTGCAGGTAAGCGTTCAGGCTGTCGATCGCGACGAACGACGAGCGGCCTTGCTCGACGTCGCGCACGACCCGCGACGCGAACTCGCCCGGCGTCAGCTCGGCAGGGTCGATCTGGGCGATGCGGCACGTGCCCGAGCGCACGAACGGCTCGATGTCCATGTGCAGCATCTTGCTGCGCAGGAGCAGCGTCGAGAGCCCCTCGTCGAAGAGGTAATAGGTCGCGCGCTCGCCGCGCTGCAGGGCGGCGTGCATGCAGTGCACGGCGGTCGTCGTCTTGCCGACCCCCGAGGGCCCGATCAGGAGCGTGCTCGTGCCGCTCGAAAGGCCACCGCCGAGCATCTCGTCGAGCTCCGGAGAGCCGGTGCCGACCTGCTGGTGAACGACCTCGCCGCGGTGCCGCGAGGCGACGAGGCGAGGGAACACGGCGACGCGACCCGTGTCGAGCACGAAGTCGTGCAGCCCGCCCTGGAACTTCTGGCCGCGCATCTTGACGACGCGCAACCGTCGCGTCTCGGTGCCGTAGTCCTGGATCGCCTGCTCGAGGCTGATCACGCCGTGCGAGATGCTGTGCAGCTGCAGGTCGCCCGGGTCCGACGTCTTGTCGTCGACGAGCAGCACCGTGCACGAGCGGGTCGCGAAGAACTGCTTGAGCGTCAGCACCTGGCGGCGGTAGCGCAGCGGATCCTGCGCCAGCAGCCGCATCTCCGACAGGCTGTCGAACACCACGCGCGACGGCGAGTCGCGCTCGACGCGCTCGGTCAGCTTGCGGATCGTCTCGCCGAGCTCGACCTCCGACGGATAGAGGATCGACTGCTCGGAGTCGGGCCCGCGCGCGCTGTCGTCGACGAGCTCGAAGACGTCGATGCCGTCGAGCGACCAGCCGTGCGAGCGCACGACCGCGTCGAGCTCTTCCGCGGTCTCGGAGAGCGTGACGTAGAGGCCGCGCTCGCCGCGCGCGACGCCGGCCATGAGAAAGCACAGGCCGAACGTCGTCTTGCCGGTGCCGGGCGTGCCTTCGAGCAGGTAGACGCGGTTGCGCGTCAGGCCGCCGCCGAGGATTGCGTCGAGCCCGTCGACCCCGGTCGACGCCGGCGTTCCGGCGTCCCCGCAGGCGGCGGTCGTGCCGCTGTCGGTGTTGTTGTTGGACATGATGACTCCCGGGCGGAATCTACGGCGGGGCTCGTGCGCGTCGCGTAGGACAACAGCGCTGCGAGCCTTCCGCAGCGGCGATCGACGACGAGAGGTCGCTGTCCGACGCGACGTCGCCGCGGCAGCGAGCGCTGCCTCGGCGCCGGCCCGATGGCTGGCGCTCCGTCGCGGCGGCCAGCGGAGCGATCAACTTCCGGCGGCACGTCAGGACGTGGCGCCCGCGTGGGCGCCGGGGCGCGGGTGGCGCGGGCAGCTAGCCGGCGCGCCCCTTCATCGCCGCGCGCGCGTTCTCGTTGCACGTCTTCATCGCGCCGTGGTCGGCGGCGGCCTGCACGCAGCCCTGCAGCGCCTGCAGCGCCTGGATCCGTTCCGCGATCCTCGCCAGCTCGCGCTGCTTGTGCTGGGCGAAGTCGGCGCCCCCGCCCGGCGCGCCGGCTGGCTGCGCCGCGACGCCGCACGGCGCCGCTGCGGCGACGAAGAGCATCAGCGTCGCTGCTTGCACGAACTTCATGGAAACCTCCCGATCAGGTCGTCGCAAGACCCCCGCGGCCTCGCCGAACGCCGATCGTGCGGCGGCGTCGCCGCGCCGTGGGTGAAGCAGCGTAAAGGCGCGCCTCAATTTCTCACGCGGCTGTCGCGGCACCGCATGTCCGGCGCACGCGGCGTCAGAACGATGCCTGCAGGCGCAGCTGCGCCGTCAGCGCGTTCGCGAGCAGCGGCGTCGTGTTCGGATGGATGACGACCTGAACGTCGGGCTGCAGCGACACCGCGTCGTTCACGACGATCCGATAGGTGAGCTCGAGCGCGACTTCGGACGGCGTGACCGCCACTCCTTGGGCGTGCTGCGCCGCGAGATAGTGCGAGCCGTTGCGCGCGACCGCCGCCGCAAAGCCGAGCTCGTCGGCCGCGCGGCCGGCGATCAGGCCCGAGACGACGACGCCCGCGCCGGCGTAGCTGCCGAAGCGATCGACGCGCGGGTCGCCGGCGCCGAGCTGAAGAAAGCCGTGAACGCGAGGGCCGTCCGCGGGTGACCACACCGTGCTCTCGCCGAGGACGTAGCCGCCGCTGCTGCCGCGGTGCGTCACGGCATCGCCGTTCGCCGTCGTCTGCGAGAGGTCGGCGAATGTCGCGGTGTAATGCCAGGCGCCGATCGCCAGCTTCGCCGTGTAGTCGCCGAGCCCGGCGCGGCGCCCGATGCGCATGCTCGGCGTCGGCGCTCGGTTCGCGTCGACCGGCCGGTCGATCCAGGCGGCTTCGGCGACCCACAACGTTCCGTCGTCGCCATGCGCCCGCGCGCTGCCGCCGGTCTGATGGAGCGGAGCGCCATCGAGCACCGCCAGCCGCAGCACGACGTTCGCGACCGGCTTGGCGGCGAAGCGCGCGCCGAGCGAGGTGTCGGGAAAGATCGACGGCCCGGCGACGCCGCTTTGCGCGAACTCGGGGCCGGTGCCGAACGAGCTGTTGACGAACAGCCCTGCGCCTTGCAGGCGATCGAACTCGCTGCTCAGGTCGTAGAGCCCGAGCAGCGCGGAGAAGCGGTTGTCGGCGAAGTTGCGCTCGAGCCAGACCTCGTAGATCTTCAGCAGATTCGGCGCAGCGGTGTTGCTGACGCCCTGCGCGTCGCCGACGAGCGCGCTCGGCTGGCCGCCCTGCACCCAGAGCACGTCGGCGTACGCCGTCGTCGCGCGCCAGCCGAGCAGCGCCTCGAGGTCGGCGACGGCGTTCGCGTTCAGGTTGCTCGTCGCCGTCGCGCCGCTGCGCGCGCCGCCGCGCGCGTTGACGAACGCGCTGGCGTTCCATGTCGCGCCGAACGTCAAGCCCGGACCCGCGCCGCTGGCGTCCGGCGGCTGGGCCCGGGCGGGCGGCGCAGCGGCAAGGGCGGCGACCGTGCACGCCGCAGCGAGCGCGTGCGACACGCGGCAGGCGGCGCGGATCACGGCGGTCGAACGAACGTCGCCTGGCATGGCGAGAACAGGACGGAGGCTGGATTCTCGCGGTGCGAACGCTCGACTGATGCACACCGATGCGCCGGTTGGTCGCGAGCGCCGTCGGCCGCGGCGCGCAGGGCGCGCCGCCGGCGTCGGCCGAGGCGGCCCGGATCGAGGCGCTCGTGAACGAGGCGGCCGCACCGGTCGAGAGCCAGGGCAAGGCGGCGGCGTTCGCCCGCTTCAGGACTCCCGACAGCGAATGGTGGTCGGGCGACACGATCCCAAGGAGCGAGGCTCACCCGAGGAGCGAGGTTCACGCGGCCGCTGCCGGACGCTCGGGCGCGAGGCGACGCAGCGCCGGCAGCGCCACCGCGCTCCACGCCGTCGGACCGGTCGCGCCGCGGCCGGCGTCGCCCGGCGCGATCTCCCAGCGCAAGCCGTCGTCGCGCATGCCGCGCGCTTCGGCGGCTTCGCGCGACAGCGTGAAGGTCGTCGTGTCGAAGGGCAACGTCGCGCGCACGCGGTCGACGGCGTCGAGCGGCGCGCCCGCGACGGCCGTCGCTGCCGCGCCGAGCGCACCGACGGCGACGCGGCCGACGTGGAGGACGAGCGCAGTGCCCAGCGCGAGCCCGAGCTCGTCGCGCAGCGACGCGGCGAGCCGCTCGG
>JASLGD010000149.1 GCA_030150305.1 Caldimonas sp.
GCTCGCCAACATCAAGGTGCCGTGAGGCGAACTGAGGCAGAGCCATGACCGAGCTCACCGCCGACTACCAGGCGCTCGCGTCGTATCGACCGACCCACAAGGTCCGCTTCGTCACCGCGGCGAGCCTGTTCGACGGCCACGACGCCGCGATCAACATCATGCGGCGCATCCTGCAGGGGATGGGCGCGGAGGTGATCCACCTCGGCCACAACCGCTCGGTCGACGAGATCGTCACCGCGGCGCTGCAGGAGGACGTCCAGGGCATCGCGATCAGCTCGTACCAGGGCGGCCACGTCGAGTACTTCAAGTACATGGTCGACCTGCTGCGCGAGCGCGGCGGCGCCGGCATCCGCGTCTTCGGCGGCGGCGGCGGCGTCATCGTCGCGAGCGAGATCGCCGAGCTGCAGAGCTACGGCGTCGAGCGCATCTACAGCCCCGAGGACGGCCAGAAGATGGGCCTCGCGGGAATGATCGGCGAGATGCTGATGCGCTGCGACGTCGACCTCGCGGTCGGCGCACCGACGTCGCTGCAGGAGATCCGCGGCAGCGGCGAGCCCGAGCGGCGCGCGCTGGCAAGGCTCGTCACCGCGCTCGAGAGCGGCGCGGCGCAGCCGGCGCTGCGCGACGAGCTGCGCGCCGCGGCGGCGAAGACGAAGACCCCGGTCGTCGGCATCACCGGCACCGGCGGCGCCGGCAAGTCGAGCCTCACCGACGAGCTGATCCGGCGGCTGCGCCTCGACCAGGGCGATCGCCTGCAGATCGCGGTGATCTCGATCGACCCATCGCGGCGCAAGACCGGCGGTGCCCTCCTCGGCGACCGCATCCGCATGAACGCGATCGCGCCGTGGAGCGCGGGGCCGCGCGTCTACATGCGGTCGCTGGCGACGCGCGACTTCGGCAGCGAGATCAGCGCCGCGCTGCCCGACGTCCTCGCGGCGGTGAAGGCCGCGGGCTTCGACCTCGTGATCGTCGAGACCTCGGGGATCGGCCAGGGCGACGCCGCGATCGTGCCGCTCGTCGACGTGCCGGTCTACGTCATGACGCCCGAGTTCGGCGCCGCGAGCCAGCTCGAGAAGATCGACATGCTCGACTTCGCCGAGTTCGTCGTCATCAACAAGTTCGACCGCAAGGGCGCGGCCGACGCGCTGCGCGACGTCGCCAAGCAGGTGCAGCGCAACCGCAACGCGTTCTCGACGCCGCCGGCCGAGATGCCGGTGTTCGGGACGATGGCGAGCCGCTTCAACGACGACGGCGTGACGGCGCTCTACCACGCGCTGCTGCCGCGGCTCGCCGCGCTCGGCCTCGCCGTGCAGCCGGGAACGCTGCCGAACGTCGCGACGCGCCACAGCACGCACCAGGTGCCGATCGTGCCGCCGTCGCGCGTGCGCTACCTCGCCGACATCGCCGACGCCGTGCGCGCGTACAAGCGCGAGGCGATCGCGTCGGCGCGGCTCGCGCGCGAGGTCCAGCAGCTGCGCGCGAGCGCGCGCATGGCGGGCGAAGCGAACTCGGAGAAGGTGCGGGCGGCGATCGAGCCGCTGATGAAGCTCGCCGACGAACGTGAAGCGAAGCTCGACGCGCGCGCGCGCCGGCTCCTCGCGATGTGGCCCGACATGCAGAAGGCGTACGCGGGCGACGAGTACGTCGTCAGGATCCGCGACCGCGAGATCCGCACGTCGCTCGTCCACACGACGCTCTCCGGCAGCAAGATCAGGAAGGTCGCGCTGCCGCAGTACGAGGACGACGGCGAGATCCTCAAGTGGCTCTTGCTCGACAACGTCCCGGGCTCGTTCCCGTACACGGCGGGGACCTTCGCGTTCAAGCGCGAGAACGAGGACCCGACGCGGATGTTCGCCGGCGAGGGCGACGCGTTCCGCACCAACCGCCGCTTCAAGCTGCTCTCGGCGGGGATGCCCGCCAAGCGCCTCTCGACCGCATTCGACTCGGTGACGCTCTACGGCAACGACCCGGCACGCCGACCCGACATCTACGGCAAGGTCGGCAACTCGGGCGTCTCGATCGCGACGCTCGACGACATGAAGGTGCTCTATTCCGGGTTCGACCTCACCGACCCGAGCACCTCGGTCAGCATGACGATCAACGGCCCGGCGCCGACGATCCTCGCGATGTTCCTCAACACCGCGATCGACCAGAAGCTCGAGCAGTTCGTCGCCGACAACCGCCGCCAGCCGACCGCCGACGAGGTGCAGAAGATCGCCGCGTGGGTGAAGCAGAACGTGCGCGGCACCGTGCAGGCCGACATCCTGAAGGAAGACCAGGGCCAGAACACCTGCATCTTCTCGACCGAGTTCTCGCTCAAGGTGATGGGCGACATCGCCGAGTACTTCGTTCGCCACCAGGTGAGGAACTTCTACTCGGTCTCAATCTCGGGCTACCACATCGCCGAAGCGGGAGCGAACCCGATCAGCCAGCTCGCGTTCACGCTCTCGAACGGCTTCACCTTCGTCGAGGCGTACCTCGCGCGCGGCATGGCGATCGACGACTTCGCGCCCAACCTCTCGTTC
>JASLGD010000231.1 GCA_030150305.1 Caldimonas sp.
GCGCGCGGCGCCTAGGCGGCGCGCCTGCCCGGCGCCATCGCGCGCGCGTTGCCTAGCTCGCCGCGCGCAGCGCGGGCGACGCCGCGCGCGCGGCGGGCAGCACCATCACGAACCGGCTGCCGCCGCCTTCGCGCGCCTCGCAGCGAACGCTGCCGCCATGCCGCTCGGCGATCTGCTTGACGAGCGCGAGCCCGAGGCCGACGCCGCCCGCCTGCTCGGCGTGACCGGGCAGGCGGAAGAACGGCTCGAAGATCCGCTCGCGCATCGCGGCCGGAACGCCGGGGCCGCGGTCGCACACCTGGACCGTGATCGACGCGCCCCCGGCGGCGCCGTCGTCGCGCGTGAGCACGACCTCGAGATCGCCGCCGCCGTAGCGCTGGCCGTTCTCGAGCAGGTTGCGGATCGCGCGGCGCAGCAGGCGCTCGTCGCCGTCGACGACGACGCCGCGCGTGCCGTCGACGTGCGCGCCGACGCGCGCCGCTTCCTCGGCCGCGACGGCGAGCAGGTCGACGCGGTCGCGATGGAGCGCGTTCTCGGCGACGTCGAGTCGGCTGGCGAGCAGCACCTCCTCGACGAGGCCGTCGAGCTCGCCGACGTTGGCCGCGATCTCGGCCTTGAGGCGCACGCGCTCGGCCGGCGTCGCGCCGTCGAGCATCGACACCGCCATGCGCAGCCGCGCCAGCGGCGAGCGCAGCTCGTGGCTGGCGTTGGCGAGCAGCGACCGGTGCGACTTGACGAGCGCCTCGATGCGCTCGGCGGCGACGTTGAAGCTGGTCGCGAGCGCGGCGACCTCGTCGGCACCGGTGACGGCGACGCGCTGGCTGAGCGCACCGGCGCCGAACTGCTCGACGCCGCGCTTGAGCGTCTCGAGCCGGCGCGTCAGGCGGCGAACGACCGGATACGCTCCCGCGGCAACGGCGAAGAAGAGGACGACGAGGACGATCACGAGGCCGGTGCCGCGCGGCAGGCCCGGCGCGAGGAACGGCCACGGCGGCGGCAATCCGCCGCGCCGCGCGCGCTCCTCGCCGCCGTCGCCGCGCCGCGGCCCGCGAAAGCCGGGCCGCAGCGTCGAGAGCGTGCGGCCGTCCTCGAGGCGGAACGCGAACGGCGGCAGTCCTTCGGCGGGGCGGCGCAGGAACGACTCGGACGCGAAGATCCGCTCGCCGCTGGCGGCGTCGAGGGCGAGCGGCACGCGCAGCCGCTGCGACCAGTCGCGCAGCGCCGCGGCCTGCTCGCTCGCGGGCGCATCGGCGGGCGGCAGCGAGCGGCCGAGCAGCTCGGCCCAGGCGCTGAGCCGCTCGCCCAGGACCTGCTCGTTGTTGACGCGCTCCTGGTCGAGGTGGCGTTCGAGCATCCAGCCCGAGACGACCGCGAACAGCAGCAGCACCACGACGACCGTGGCGTAGATGCGCAGGTAAAGGCTTCTCATGGCGCCGCTAGGCCGCGGCGTCGTCGGCGTCCTGCTTCCTCGCGAACACGTAGCCTGCGCCGCGCACGGTGAGGACACGGCGCGGCGACTTCGGATCGTCCTCGATCACGGCGCGGATGCGCGAGATGTGGACGTCGATCGAGCGATCGAACGCCTCGAGCGGATGGCCCTTGAGCGCGTCCATGATCTGGTCGCGCGAGAGGACGCGGCCCGGGCTCTGGGCGAGGACGACGAGGAGATCGAACTGGTGACCGGTCAGGTCGCAGACCTTGCCGTCGAGGCGCGCGACGCGCGCGCCGAGGTCGATCTCGAGGCGGCCGAAGCGCAGCACGTCGTCGCTGCCCGCCGCCGACGACGCGCGCCGCAGCAGCGCCTTGACGCGCGCCTGCAGCTCGCGCGGCTCGAACGGCTTGGGCAGGTAGTCGTCGGCGCCGAGCTCGAGGCCGACGATGCGGTCCATCGGCTCGCCGCGCGCGGTCAGCATCAGGAGCGGCAGATGGCGCGTCCGGCTCGCGCCGCGCAGCTCGCGGCACAGCTCGAGGCCGTCGCCGTCCGGCAGCATGAGGTCGAGCACGAGCGCGTCGTAGGCGTTGGCCGCGAGCAGCTCGCGCGCCGCGGCCAGCGAGCCGGCGTTCTCGACCTCGAAGCCGGCGCGGCCGAGATAGTCGCTCACCATCGTGGCGAGCCGCGTGTCGTCGTCGACGAGGAGGAGGCGTGGCGTCATCGGAGTCCCTGCCGACTGCCGCCGCACTGACGCGAGCGGCAGGGCGGCGCGATTATCGACGCGGCGCCGATGCGCCGGGCATGCCCTCGCTGCGCATGTGCTCCTGCATCCTCTTCATGCGGTCCTGCATCTGCGCCTCGCGGTCGCGCATCCGCTCGCCGAGGCGCGCCCGCTGCTCGGGAGTGAGCACGCGCGCGACGTCGAGCATCGCCTGCGTCATCCGCCGGCTCATCTGGTCGTGCTGCTGCAGCATCTGCTGACGGATCTGCTCGACCGCGGCGGCGTCGACGTTGGGCGCGGTGAACGCCTGCATCGCGCGCTGGCGCAAGCCGCGGCCGGCTTCCGCCTGCGCCTTCATGTCGGCGGCGGCAGCGGTCGCGATCTGCTTGATCTGGCTGCGCTGCGCGTCGCTCGCATTGAGGCCGTCGAGCATGCGATCGACCATGCGGCCGATGCGCTCGGGCGAGCCACGAAACATGCCGCCCGGGCCCATGTCGCCGCCGTGGTGCATGCGTTCCATCGCGTGCTCGCGCATGCCCCAGCCATGGTCGCCGGGCGGCGGACCGGGTTGCGCCCACGCCGCCAGGCTCGCGACCGCGAGCAGCGTCAACAGCATGCCCGCGAGAACCGCCTGGACCCGGCGCGTCGTCATCACTGCCCTGTTCATCGATCGCTCCTTGTCGTCCGATCATCGGATGCGACGATGCTGGCGATCGGCAGTGAGTGCAGATTGGCCGACGGGTAAAGATCTGTGAATCGCTGCGGATGCGGGCATTCGCCCGCGACTTCGCGCGCGACGGCGCGCGCCGCGCGCCTCGCCGCGGTGCGGTGCGCTCGACTTCGGACGAGAGTCACGCCGCGAAGCCGCACGTCACGGCCGGCGCGCGCCGGCCGCGCTCGTCACTTGCGCGTTCCGCCCGGCGGCTGCGTCGGCGCCAGCGTCGTGCCGTCGCGCGCGTCCTTCGTCTGCATCGGATCCGACGTCTTCGGCACCGCCGCGCCGCTGCTGTTGTACGTTCCCGGCGCGACGTCCTTGGGATTGGCGAGACCGCCCGAAGGAGTCTCGACGTCGCCCTTCGCCTGGCTCGTCCTGCTGCTCTTCGCCGCCGCGTGGCGATGCTTGTTGGCATGCCTGCTGCTCGATGCGGCGTGGTCGGTCGCGGTCGTCGCGCTCTCGCTGCCGCTCGTCTGCGCCATCGCCGATCCCGCGCAGGCGAGCGCGAGACACGCAAGCGCGGTCAAGGTCCTCTTCATGGTGGGCTTCCCGTCGTGTTGCTCATGCCCGCGGTGGTGGCAACGGTCATGCCGCGGCAGCGGCAGAGCGCGGGGAACGACCGTTGGCCGACTCAGCGGATCGGTCGACCGAAGCGCTCGAACCTTGGCACCCAGTTCCCGAGGATGTCGGCCGAGACGAGCACAGCCCGCGCGCGTCCGATCAGGCGCTGGCGGGGCACGACGCCGATGTAGCGCGAATCGGCGCTGTTGTCGCGGTTGTCGCCGAGGAAGAAGTAGCTGTCCGGCGGCACGACCAGCGGCCCGAAGCTTCGCATCGCCGGCACCTCGGGCAAGAGCTGGATCTCATGCGCGATCGCTGCCGAGCGTTCGGTCCCGCGCAGCGCCGGCTGCCGTGCTCCGGACGCGGCGTGCTCGTCGACGCGATGAAAGCCGCCGTACTCGGCGGCGACGCCGTTCACGATCAGGCGCTCGTCACGCAACTCGACGACATCGCCCGGAACAGCGACGAGCCGCTTGATGAGCCGCGTCGCGTCGCGCGGCGAAGTGAACGTGACGACGTCGCCGCGGCGTGGCTCGCCGAGCGGGACGAGCACGATGTCGGTGAGCGGAACCTTGAGGTCGTAGGCGAGCCGGTCGACGAGCACGACATCGCCTTCGAGCAGCGTCGGCCGCATCGAGCCGGAAGGAATCGTGTTCCAGTCGGCCATCGCCGAACGGAAGAAGGCAAAGCCGACGACGAACAAGAGAAAGCCGCGGTTTTGCCGAAGCCAGGTCTTCATCGCCACTCCTTGGACTCGTCGTCGAACGCGCCCCTCATCGGCGCGACCCGATCATTCGTCTTTCATGCCGGTGGCCTTCACCACCTTGCCCAGCCGGCCGCGCTCTTCGCCGATGAACTTGATGAACGAGGCGCGCGTGCCACCGATCGGCTCGATGCCGAGACCGCGCAGCTTTTCGACGACGGCCGGATCCTTCATGGCCTTGTCGACGGCGGCGGCCATCTTGTCCTGGATGTCCTCGGGCGTGCCGGCCGGCGCGTGCACGCCGGCCCAGTGCGCGATCTCCACGTTCTTGAATCCCTGCTCGATGGCGGTCGGCAGGTTCGGGTACGCGGGGATTCGCTGGGTCCAGGTGGTGGCCAGCGCCTTCAGCTTGCCGGCCTTGATCTGCGGCAGCACCACGATGCTCGCTTCCGACGTGGCATCGACCTGGTTGCCCAGCAGGGCGGCCATGGACTCGTTGCCGCTCTTGTACGGCACGACGTCCAGCTTGGCGCCGTAATCCGTGGACAGCATGCCTGCCACGAAGTGCGGCGTGCTGCCGACGCCGGCGGTGCTCCAGTGCAGGCCCTTGCCGCTCTTGGATGCGGCGACGAACTCCCTCAGGTCCTTGTACGGCGAGTTGGCCGGAACGATGATCACCGAAGGCGCGAGGCCGATCATGGCCACGGGCACCAGCTGGCTGTCCTTGTACGGCACCTTGCGGATCATGCTGTTGGAGATCACGCCGGCGGAGCTGATCAGGAAGGTGTAGCCGTCCGGCGCGGCCTTCGCCGCGACGTCGGTGCCGATGATCGTTCCTGCGCCCGGCTTGTTGTCGACGACGATCGGCTGCCCGAGCACCTTCGACGCGCCGTCGGCGGCCGCGCGCGCAAGCAGGTCGTTCGCGCCGCCCGGACCGAAAGGCACGACGAAGTGGATGGGGCGCGCCGGCCAGGCGTCCGCCGCGAAGGAGGGAGCAGCGGCGAGCAGCGCGGCGGCAACGAGCACGGTCCGGCGCGAGAGGGGCGCTACGGGGAACATGGGTTGGTGGTCTCCATCTCGTTGTGCCGGCGGAATCCTTAGGGCCGGCGGAATGCCAAGGCCATGCCGAACGTTGTCGCAAGCGCACTTTCTCATTCAACGATCCGACCGCTCGACGATGACCTCGCTGATCTGGATCACCGGCGCGATGTCGGTGTAGTTGGCGATGTCGCCCCGGATCTCGGCGCCGTGCTTCTGCGAGGCGGCCTGGTAGCCCTCGAGCGAATCACAGATGAACGCGCACATCGCCACGAACGCGGGCGGTGCGCCGGGCGCTCCGCGGGCCAGGCCTTTTTCGACGGTGTAGTAGGCGCAGGCACTGCCCAGCCTCGCCTTCACCATCGGCATGTGCCGGTCGCGGTAGTAGGCGTGGTCGAAGCGAGCGCCGTCGGAGTACGGGTACATCACGTTGACCTTGATCAATGCGCTTCTCCTGTTTTGGCTTCAGGCGAGCTCGAGTTGGCTCAGGCGAAGCTCGAGCCTGCGGGATCGGCCGATCCGGTCGTGCAGGCCATGGTAGACGACGCGAGCATCGAGCAGCGCCGTCGATGCGCGGCTGGGGTTCCGCCTGCCTGGCGCGCTGCCTCAGCCGGGCTGCGGCTGCGCGTCACGCGATGACGCGAGCGCTTCGCTCACGCGGTCGCCGCGCCGCCGCACACGGCTTCGAGAATGGACGGCCTGAACTTCCGTCCGGTCGCGTTGAACAGGACCTCGCAAATCACCTCGTCCGTGCGCCCCTGCAGCCGCATCGCGCGGATCTCGTCGACGAACAACTCCGCGAGCGCCTGCAGCGGGAACACGAGAGCGGATTGCCCGAGGCTTCTTCGTTTGCGTCGCTGCACTTCCACACACCGAGAGATGAGATCACCGGACTTGGTTGTCGACGTGTGCATGGCGCGGTCTCGAACGCGATACCTTGCGTTCACTGTAAGGAGCGCTGTGGGCTGACGCCGCAGGCCGGTACCGCTCTCGCGTGTAGGTCGCACCTGACGACTCGAACGAGAGCCCGCGCCTGCTGAGCACGGCGCTCCTTGGCGCGCACAGCCGTCTTCCGCACGTCCGCCACGCCCTGCGGTGCGATTCCGGGTGCCCCGGCCGCTGGGCACGCCGGACCTGCCACAGGAACGTCGATTGCTCCCGCCCGCCGGCGGCAACGTTGCCGCGGCAACACGCGAGTCACGATGCCCCGTTCGACCAAGACCCCTGCCCGACCGGCCAAACGCCCCGCTGCCAAGTCGGCAGCCCGCAACACCGACAGCGGACCGAGCCGCGTCACCGCCGCGCTCGGCGACGCGAACAGCAAGAAGATGGCGCAAGTGCAGGACCTCGCCGCAGCGCTGCCGGAGAACGCGACGAAGGCAGCCGAGCACGGGTTCGCGAACGGCATCCGCCCGCCCGAGGGCCAGCGCGCCGAGGCGGCGTCGCGCCTTGCGACGGGCAGCACGCTCAGCGAGCAGAACCGCTCGCCGAAGACCGGCAGCGTCGCGCCCGAGGGCACGAACGCGACGATCGATTCGCTCGACCGCGTTCGCGTCGACTCCGCGGGCCGCGTCCTCACCACCAACCAGGGCGTGGCCGTCGCCGACAACCAGAACTCGTTGAAGGACGGCGTGCGCGGGCCGGTGCTGCTCGAGGACTTCATCCTGCGCGAGAAGATCACGCACTTCGACCACGAGCGCATCCCCGAGCGCATCGTGCACGCGCGCGGCTCGGGCGCGCACGGCTTCTTCGAGTGCACGGAGGCGATCACCGACATCACGCGCGCCGCGCCGTTCCAGGCCGCGGGCAAGGTGACACCGGCGTTCGTGCGCTTCTCGACCGTGCAGGGCGAGCGCGGCTCGAAGGACACCGCGCGCGACGTGCGCGGCTTCGCGGTCAAGTTCTACACCGACGAGGGCAACTGGGACCTCGTCGGCAACAACATCCCGGTGTTCTTCATCCAGGACGCGATGAAATTCCCCGACCTCGTCCACGCCGTCAAGCCCGAGCCGCACCACCAGATGCCGCAGGCGGCGAGCGCGCACGACACGTTCTGGGATTTCGTCTCGCTGATGCCGGAATCGACGCACATGCTGATGTGGGTCATGAGCGACCGCGCGATCCCGCGCAGCTACGCGACGATGCAGGGCTTCGGCGTGCACACGTACCGGATGGTCAACGCGGCCGGCGAGTCGGTGTTCGTCAAGTTCCACTGGACGCCGGTCGCCGGCACGCACTCGCTCGTCTGGGACGAGGCGGTGAAGATCTCCGGCGCCGACCCGGACTACCACCGCCGCGATCTCTGGGAGCGGATCGAGTCGGGCAACTACCCGGAGTACGAGCTCGGGCTGCAGGTCTTCACCGAGGAGCAGGCGGCGCAGTTCAGCTTCGACATCCTCGACGCGACCAAGATCGTCCCCGAGGAGCTGGTGCCGCTGCGCACCGTCGGCCGACTCGTGCTGAACCGCAACCCCGACAACTTCTTCGCCGAGACCGAGCAGGTCGCGTTCTGCACCGCGCACGTCGTGCCCGGCATCGACTTCTCGAACGACCCGCTGCTCGCGGGCCGCATCCATTCGTACGTCGACACGCAGATCTCGCGCCTCGGCGGGCCCAACTTCCACGAGATCCCGATCAACGCTTCCGTCGCGCAGGTCCACAACAACCAGCGCGACGGCCTGCACCGACAGGCGATCCACCGCGGCCGCGTCTCCTACGAGCCGAACTCGCTCGCCGGCGGCTGCCCGTTCCAGGCCGGCGCCGTGCAGGGGTTCGTCTCGGTTCCCGCGCGCCTCGACGCGCGCGAGGAACAGGCCAAGGTGCGTGCCAAGCCCGAGAAGTTCGCCGACCACTACACGCAGGCGCGGCTCTTCTTCGAGAGCCAGTCGCCGGTCGAGCAGGACCACATCGCCAACGCGTTCCGCTTCGAGCTCTCGAAGGTGACGGTGCCCGCGATCCGCGAGCGCACCGTGGCGATGCTGAGAAACGCGTCGGAGGCGCTCGCGGCAAAGGTCGCGATGGGCCTCGGCATCGATCCCCTGCCCGCGGCGCTGACGCCTGCGCTCGCGGAGCCTGAAGCACCCGAGGTGACGCGGTCGCCGGCGCTCTCGTTGCTCGCGCGCCCCGGCGACGGCACGGTGCGAGGTCGCAAGGTGGCGCTCCTGGTGGCGCCCGGCGTCCACGGCGCCTCGCTCGCGACGGTGCAGGCGGAGCTCGTCGACGCGGGCGCCGTCGCGCGTCTCGTCGGAACCCGGATCGGCGCGATGCCGACCGCCGATGGCGACGTGCTCGACGCCGACGCTTCGCTCGAGAACGAGCCGGGCTTCCTGTTCGACGCGCTCGTGCTGCCCGATGGCGACGAAGGCGTCGCCGCGCTGGCGCAGGACGGACACACGATGGAGTTCATCAAGGACCAGTTCCGCCACTGCAAGACGATCCTGGCATTCGGAGCCGCGAGCGCGCTGCTCGGCAAGGCCGGGCTGCCCGCGAGCATGGACAAGAGCTTCGCGCAGGGCGGTACCGGGATCCTCGTCGCCGATGCGAGCGATGCCGACCGGGCGGCGACCGAGTTCATTGCGGCGCTTGCCCGCCACCGCCATTTCGGCCGCGAGATGGACCCGCCGCTGGTCTGACCGCATCTCAGGAGACCCTGATGACCGACATCCAAGAGAAAGACGCCTGCGAGCTGCTCGACGCCGACCACCTCGCGGTCAAGCACCTGTTCGTCGAGTACGCCAGGCTCGCGTACGCCCCGCTGCCCGCGAAGGGCGCGCGGCGCGACGACCGCGCGACGATCGCGAACACGATCTGCGACGAGCTGACCGTGCACGCGCAGATCGAGGAGGAGCTCTTCTACCCGGCGTTGCGCGAGGCCGTCTCGGGAGCGGCCGACGTCGTCGACGAGGCGGTCGACGAGCACCAGCAGGCGAAGGCGCTGATCGCGCAGATCCGCGCGATCGGCCAGGTGGACGAGACCATGGACCAGCTCGTCGCCGCGCTTGCACGCGCGGTCGAGGACCACGTGAAGGAAGAGCGCGACGAGCTGTTTCCGAAGGCGAGGTCCGCTGCAGACCTCGATCTCCTCGCGCTCGCTGACCAGCTGCGTCAGCGCCAGCAGGAGCTCATGGCAGACACGAGCGGCGCGCGACGATCGCAGAAGGCGCGTCGAGTCAGCGCGTAGGAGCGTCGGGTTCGCCGTCGTCGCCAGGGGCGGCGGCGCGCCGCGTCCAGGACGAGCGACGGCCGCTTCGATCAAGGCTTCAGCGCCTTCAGCGTGAACAACAGGGGCAGTCGCTCCGGCGCCTCTGCAAGCACGTACCGGCCCGCGCCTTGCTTGATCATCGACGGCCACATGCGCCATTCGGTGTAGTGATGCTCTTCAAGGCCTTGGATCTGCAATCCAGCATCGATCGCGCCCTGGACCACCTCGCCGAGGCCGTGGGACCACTCGTGCGTCGTACGGTGAACGAGCGGCGTGCCATCGCCGACGTAAGTCTGGTCGCTTGCCAAGCTGACCGGTTCGACCGTCTCGCCGTAGGGATACCGGAGCCGCAGCTCTCCATCCACTTCCGGGTCGAAGGCCATGGCCATCGGATGGACGTCCCGGAGATGGAGTCGACCTCCAGGCTTCAGCAAGGAAGCCGCCACGGCCAGCCAGTCGCGGATCGAGGGGATCCAGTTGATCGCGCCGATCGATGCGTACACCAGGTCGTAGTGATCGGGCAGGAGGGCCCGCGACTCGAACACATCGCCGACCACGAACGTGCCGATTCGTCCTGCCCGGGCGAAGAGACCTCGACAATGGGCGATGGCGCTCGGCGAAAAATCGACACCCGCGACCGCCGCAGCACCCAGACGCATCAACGACAGACTGTCCGTCCCGAGATGGCACTGCAGGTGCGCGACGCTCATCCCGAGCACCGAGCCAAGCGCCCGGCGGTCGTTCTGAACGGTCTCGCTGATCCGCGCCGGGTCGGCGAGCAAGCCTTCGACGTCGTACCCCTGCGGCCCGAGGTGGATGGGAACTCGCTCTTCCCATCCGGCGAGATTCTCAGCACGCCAAGTCGGCCACTTCGCATCCCGGCTCACGGTCACCCTCCTGTCCTTTGCTGCCTCCATGCTTGATGGCAGCCCGTGCTTGGCGATTCCGGATCTCGGCCGCACCCTCCCGCGGGGACTGGATCAAGATGTCATCGCGGAACCCGCACATCGTTCGCCGAGGATCTCGTTGCGCAACTCGCCGGTGGTCGCTGAAGTTCGCATCGTTGACCGCTCCGCGCGACCGCAACGCCTCGTCGATCTCACTGGATCAACGTGTCCGCCCGCAGCCGAATGGAGTCGGATACCTGGAGGCCGATCGCTCGCGCGGCCTTCATGTTGAGCACCATGCGAAGCAAGCCGCTCTGCTCGACAGGCAGGTCCGCCGGCTTGGCGCCCTGAAGAATCCTGTGCACCAGATCGGCCCCGCGCTTCGCAGCGGCGGCTCTGTCGATGCCAAACGCCAGCAAGCCGCGTGGTGCGTAGTCGAGCCGTCCATAGACCGCTGGAATCCGCTCTCGTTCGGCGAATTGGGCAATCTCGTCGCGGAACTCGACGACGGTCGCGGAGGAGCCGACGAGCAAACCCTGCAACTGCTCCCTGCGAATCGCCTCGAAGGCAGTGCCAAGGGCCTCCCGTGTCGATGCATCCAGCAGCTGGATCGAGCGCTGCGCCTTACGTGCCTGCTCCTCGACACGCAAATAGATCGCGGCGGAAAGCTGGTTGCCGGGATCGGCCAGATAGGCGATCCGCTGAACGCCCGGCACCATTTCAAGCAGGATCTCGAGCGACTTCTGGCCGGTCTCGGTCGTGAGGCTCGAGACGCCTGTGACGTTGCGACCTGGACGTGACAGCGTCGCGACCAACCCAGCGGCGACCGGATCGCCGGCGGAGATGAAGACGATGGGGATCACCATCGTCGCTCGAATGGCAGCGCGCGTCGGAGGCGTGCCCGCGCATGCGATCAGATCTGGCTTCCAGGCAGTCAACTCCGCTGCAAGGGCCGGCAGCCGTTCGTCCGAGCCGTTCGCATGCCGCGATTCGAAGATCACGTTCTTCGCCTGCACGTATCCGAGCTCGGTCAAGCGATCACGGAACGCGGCCCACGTGTCCTTGAAGCCGGATGCGCTCACTTCGTCCAACAGGGCGATGCGGTAGACCCGTCCCGGTGCCTGCGCGATGGTGCTGCGCGGAGCGGCAAAGACTGCCAAAGTGACAGCCAACGCACGGCGTCGTTCCATGTTCGGACTGCTCCGGCAACCCTCCCGGTCGGAAGGCGCTGGATCATAGAGCGAAGAGTGGCCGGGTCGGCCGGAGATCGCCCGCCCATCTCGCGGCGAGACCTCAGGCGCCGTTTTGGTGGAGAGGGTGGGATTCGAACCCACGTCACGGTATGACCGTGAACCGGATTTCGAGTCCGGCGCATTCGACCACTCTGCCACCTCTCCGGTCGGGTGCTTCGGCGGGTCGTTGCCGAGGGCGCGATTCTAGGGCCTCCCGACGACCCTTCCGTCGCGCCGGCTTCAGCCCGTCGTCACGAGCGTCATCGGCGCGAAGCGCGGATCGCCGAGGCGCGTCTGCCAGCGCTCGCCGGGGTGGAGCGGCGCGGCATCGGTGATCGTCCCGGTCGAGACGATGTCGCCGGCGACGATCGGCCAGCGCTGCGGCTGCGCCGCCATCGCGTCGACCCAGAGGCGGAGCGCGTGCAGCGGGCCGTCGAGGACGATGTCGGCGCGTCCGCTCTCGACGTCGCTGCCGTTGCACGACAACACGACCTCGACCGCAGCAAGCTCCGCGGCGACGCGCTCGCGCGCGAAGCGCGCGACGGGGACGCGCGGTCCGACGAACAGGCGACCGTGCAGCGCAAAGTCGGCGACGGTGTCCGCAGCGGCGAAGCGCCAGCCCGCGAAATGCGTGTCGACGATCTCGAAGCCGTGCGCGACCCACTCGATGCAGTCGAACAGCTCCTCGCGGGTCCCTCCTGCCGCCGGCGTCCGCGCGAAGCCGAACATGATCTCGGGCTCGAGGCGCGGCGCCGCGAATCGCGGCAGCGACACCGTCGCATGCGCGTCGTCGCAGCGCTCGACCGTCGTGTCCCAGACCGGGCCCCAGATCGGCTCGAAGACGCCGTAGCGCGCCCAGATGCCGCGGTTGGTGAAGCCGATCTTGTAGCCGAGCGGACGCTCGCCGCGAGCGATCCGCAGGCGCCGGATCTCGTCGGCGACGACGTACGCATCGGCCGTCGCGAACGACGGATCGGCGCCGCTGATCGTCGCCAGCTGCGAAGCGCCGTCGCGCGCCGCGAGCAGCTCGCGGGCGCGGCGCGCGACCTGCGTCGGCGCGCTGTCGACGGTCATGCGCGAAGCGCTTCGAGGCCGCCGAGATACGGCCGCAGCGCCGCCGGCACGGTCACGGAGCCGTCGGCGTTCTGGCAGTTCTCGAGCACCGCGACGAGCGTGCGGCCGACCGCGAGCCCGGAGCCGTTCAGCGTGTGCACGAACTCGTTCCTGCCCTGCGCGGTCTTGAAGCGCGTCTGCATGCGCCGCGCCTGGAACGCCTCGCAGTTCGAGCACGAGCTGATCTCGCGGTACGTGTTCTGCGCCGGCACCCAGACCTCGAGGTCGAACGTCTTCGCCGAGGCAAAGCCGAGGTCGCCGGTCGCGAGCTCGACGACGCGGTACGGCAGCTCGAGCTTGCGAAGGATCGCCTCGGCGTGGCCGACCATCTCGTCGAGCGCGGCGTAGCTGCGGTCGGGATGCGCGATCTGCACCATCTCGACCTTGTCGAACTGGTGCTGGCGGATCATGCCGCGCGCGTCGCGGCCGGCGCTGCCGGCCTCCGAGCGAAAGCACGGCGTGTGCGCGGTCAGCTTGACCGGCAGGCTCGCCTCGGCGAGGACCTGCTCGCGCACGCTGTTGGTCAGCGAGATCTCGGAAGTCGAGATCAGGTACTGCTCGCTGCCCGCCGCGACGGCCTCGCCGGCGTCGTCCTGCTCGCCGCGGTAGACCCAGAACATCTGGTCCTTGAACTTCGGCAGCTGGCCGGTGCCTTCGAGGACCTCGCGGTTGACGATGTACGGCGTGTGGCACTCGGTGTAGCCGTGCTCGCTCGTCTGCACGTCGAGCATGAACTGCGCGAGCGCGCGGTGCAGGCGGGCGACCGGTCCGCGCAGGAACGAGAAGCGCGCGCCCGCGAGCTTGACGCCGGTCTCGAGGTCGAGGCCGAGCGGTGCGCCGACGTCGACGTGGTCGCGCGGCGCGAAGTCGAAGGCGCGCGGCGTTCCCCAGCGACGCAGCTCGACGTTCGCGCTCTCGTCGGCACCCACGGGCACGCTCGGGTGCGGCAGGTTCGGCAGCGCCATCAGCTGTTCGCCGAGCTCGAGCTGGATCGCGGCGAGGCGCTCGGCCGAGCGCTCGAGCTCGCTGCCGACCTGCGCGACCTCGGCCATGGCTGCGGCGGCGTCGCCGCCCTGCGACTTGAGCTTGCCGATCTCGCGCGAGAGGACGTTGCGCCTCGCCTGCAGCTCCTCGGTGCGCGTCTGCAGCGCCTTGCGCTCGCTCTCGAGCGCGGCGAAGCGCGCGACGTCGAGAAACGGCTGCGGCGTCTTGCGCGTCTCGAGGCGCGCGACGACGTGCGCCAGGTCCTTGCGCAAGAGCGTGATGTCGAGCATGGGTCGTTGCGGGACGAAAGGGAGCGGATTGTAGGAGGCGGTCGGTCGTTTGTTATTGATAATCATTCTCATTACGCTATAGTTCGCACCCGCGCCGCTGAGGCGGGAGGCGAAGGATGCGAGCACAAGAACGACGAGGGCGTCGCGAGCGTGGGCAAGCCGGCGCGGCGTCGCCGGCCGGCTTTGCGATCGCGATCGCCGGCTGCGGCGGAGTCGCCTTCCTGCGCGCGCTCACCGACGGCGTGGGCCGTGAGCGGCGCATCCGTATCCCCAGCAACCGAGGACCCGAGATGAAGCTCCACCGCCTGCGCGCGTCCGCCGCGTGCGTCGCCGCGACCGCCGCCCTGCTCGCCGCGCCTGCGCACGCGCAGAGCGCGAGCGAGATCGAGCTGACGCGCCGCGTCGACCAGCTCGCCACCGAGCTCGCGAACGTCAAGGCGGAGCTGGCGCAGCTGCAGCGCGAGCGCGCGACCGCGGCGGCGA
>JASLGD010000245.1 GCA_030150305.1 Caldimonas sp.
GTGGCTGCTCGCGAGCGGCTGGCGCGTCGCCGACGCAGAGGGCGCGCCTTCGACCTGGCGCGACGGCAGCGCGATCGCAGCCGCGCGGCTCGACTTCGCCGAAGCGCTGTTCGACGTCCGCACCGACGCCGCCGCCGACACGCTCGACCGCATCGCCGAGAGCGAGCGCATGCACGAGCTCTGGCACCTGCGCGCCGAGGTGTTCGGCCGCGTCGCCCAACGCTACGGCCAGGCCGAAGCAGAACGGCGCCTCGCCGCGCTCGACGCGCACTTCGGGCGCCGCGCCCGCAAGACACCGGCGCGGCGCGCGCTCGCGCGACGCTGAGCGACGATCAGGCCGATGCGGCCTGCGGCAGCGCGCCGAGGAAGTCGGCCTTGCCGAGCTCGACGCCGTTGTGGCGCAGCAGCGCGTAGGTCGTCGTCACGTGGAAGAAGAAGTTCGGCAGCGCGAACGTCTTCAGGTACGACTCGCCCGTCATCGTGATCGCGCCGGCGCGCCGCGGCACGGAGATCTCGCGCGCATCGCTGCCATCGATCTGCGCCGCGGGAACGGACTGCAGGTAGTCGATCGTCTTGCGAACGCGCTGGCGCAGCTCGTCGATCGTCTTCTCGTCGTCGGCAAACGCCGGCGGCTCGACGCCGGCGAGGCGCGCGACGCAGAACTTGGCGGCGTCGCACGCGATCTGGATCTGCGTCGTCAGCGCCAGCATGTCGGGCGCGAGCCGGGCGGAGAGGTAGACCGACGGCTCGAACTTCTTCTCGCGCGCGTGGGCCTCGGCCTTGTCGAGCCAGCCGACGAGGTTGCCGAGCATGCGAACGAACACCGGCACGCTTGCCGAATGCATGGTGAGGGCCATCGCGCGTCCTTCCCGTCGAAGAAAGCCGAATCGTAGCGGCCCTCGGCAGCGCGTGCACAATCGGACGTCCGCGCCGCCTGCGAGGCCGCGCCACGATCGCGACCCGTGAACATCATCATCCTCGACGACTATCAGGATGCGGTGCGCAAGCTGAAGTGCGCATCGCTCCTCGAGCACCTCAACACCAAGGTCTTCACCAACACCGTCAAGGGATTCGGCCAGCTCTCGGTGCGCGTGCGCGACGCCGACGTGCTCGTGCTGATCCGCGAGCGCAGCCAGTTCCCGCGCCAGCTGCTCGAAAAGCTCCCCAAGCTCAAGCTCATCGCGCAGACCGGTCGCGTCGGGCCGCACATCGACATCGAGGCGTGCACCCGGCTCGGCATCGCCGTCGCCGAGGGCGTCGGCTCGCCGGTCGCGCCGGCCGAGCTGACGTGGGCGCTGATCATGGCGGCGATGCGGCGCCTGCCGCACTACATCAGCACGCTCAAGCATGGCGCGTGGCAGCAGTCGGGGCTGAAGGCGGCGTCGATGCCGCCGAACTTCGGCATCGGCATGGCGCTGCGCGGCCGCACGCTCGGCATCTGGGGCTACGGCAAGATCGGCCAGCTCGTCGCCGGCTACGGCAAGGCGTTCGGCATGCGCGTGCTCGTCTGGGGCAGCGAAGCGAGCCGTGCGCGCGCCGCCGCCGACGGCTTCGAGACCGTCGCCGAGCGCGACGCGCTGTTCGAGCAGGCCGACGTGCTCTCGCTGCATCTGCGCCTCGTCGACGCGACGCGCGGCATCGTCAAGCTCGAGTCGCTCCTGAAGATGAAGCCGGCGTCGCTGATCGTCAACACGTCGCGCGCCGAGCTGATCGAGGAAGGCGCGCTCGTCACGGCGCTCAACCGCGGCCACCCGGGGATGGCGGCGGTCGACGTCTTCGAGGCCGAGCCGATCCTGCAAGGCCACCTCCTCCTTCGCCTCGAGAACGCCGTCTGCACGCCGCACATCGGCTACGTCGAGCTCGACAGCTACGAGCTCTACTTCCGCGCCGCGTTCGAGAACGTCGTCAACTTCGTCGAGGGCCGGCCGACCAACATCGTCAATCCCGAGGCGCTCAAGGTGCGCCATTGAGCGGTGGCGTCGCGCCGGCCGGCGAGCCCGCGGCGGCGCCGGGCGCCGAGCGGCTCGACCACGTTCGCTGGTCGCTGCTGTTCGGCAACTTCGTGATCGGCTGCGGCGTCATGGCGCCGGTCGGGACGCTGCCCGACATCGCGCGTTCGCTCGACGTCTCGGTCGCGGTCGCCGGCCAGCTCGTCGCCGTCGCCGCGGTGATGATGTGCTTCGGCGCACCTCTGCTCGCGAGCTGGGTCGGCGGCATCGATCGCAGGAAGCTGCTCGCGATCTCGCTCGCGTGGTATGCGATCGGCCACGCGCTGTGCGCGCTGACGCCGAGCTTTCCGGCGCTGCTCGCGGTGCGCGCCGCGACCGTGCTCGGCGCCGCCGTCTTCACGCCGCAGGCCGCGGCCGCGATCGGCGCGATGACGCCGCCTGCGGGTCGCGCCGGCGCGATCACGTTCGTCTTCATCGGCTGGTCGATCGCGTCGGTGGTCGGCATGCCGGCGTCGGCGTGGCTCGGCGACACCTTCGGCTGGCAGAGCGCCTTCTTCGCCATCGCCGCGATCGGCGCGATCGGCGCCGCGTGGGTCTGGGCGACGGTGCCGGACAACGTGCGTCCGCCGTCGCTCACGCTCGCGTCGTGGCGCGCCGCGTTCGGCAACCCGGTGCTGATGGCGATCGTGCTCGTCACCGCGCTCGCCGGCGCCGCGCAGTTCACCTTGTTCTCGTACTTCGCGCCGTACTTCAAGCAGGTCATCGGCGCCGGCACCCGCGAGATCACGCTCCTGTTCGGCGTCTTCGGCATCTTCGGCGTCGTCGGCAACACGCTCGCGTCGCGCCACGTCGACCGCTTCGGCCCCGACCGCTCGGTCGACTTCGCGCTCGCGTTGATGACCGTCTCGCTCCTCGCCTGGCCGCTCGCGACGAGCACGCTCGCCGCCGCGCTCGTCATCGTCCCGTGGGGGCTGGCGTGCTTCTCGATGCAGTCGATGCAGCAGGCGCGGCTCGGCGCCGCCGCGCCCGCGCTCGCCGCGGCGCTGATGGCGCTCAACACGTCGGCGATCTATCTCGGCCAGGCGGCAGGCGCGGCGAGCGGCGGCTGGCTGATCGCGCACCGCGGCTACGGCGCGCTCAGCGTCGCCGGCCTCGGCTGGCTCGCGATCGCGATCGCGCTCAGCGTCTGGGCGGCGCGCGCGCGCCGGCGCGCGCGATGAGCGACGTCGTCGACGAGGGCATCGACGCAGCGCCGCGGCCGAAGTCGGTGACCGAGCTCTTCCTCGCCTTCAACCACCTCGCGCTGCAGGGCTTCGGCGGCGTGCTGCCGGTCGCGCAGCGCGAGATCGTCGAGCGCAGGCGCTGGCTGACGCGCGCCGAGTTCGTCGAGATGCTGTCGCTCGGCCAGGTGCTGCCGGGACCGAACGTCATCAACCTCGCGCTGATGCTCGGCGACCGCTTCTTCGGCCTGCGCGGCGCGCTCGCCGCGGTCGCCGGCATGCTCGCGGCGCCGCTCGTGATCGTCCTCGCGCTGACCGCCGCGTACGCCGAGCTCGCGCGCGTCGCCGCCGTCGCCGGTGCGCTGCGCGGCATGGGCGCGGTCGCAGCGGGCCTCATCCTCGCGACCGCGATCAAGCTGATGTCGACGCTGCGCGCCAGCCTGCTCGGTCCGTGGCTGGCCGCCGCGTTCGCGCTCGTCACGTTCGTCACGATCGCGCTGCTGCGCTTGCCGCTGATCTGGGTCGTCGTCGGCCTCGGCGGGCTCGCAATCGCGATCGCCTGGTGGCGGCTGCGATGAACACCCTGCACGCTGCGCTGCCATGGGCCGATCTGCTCGGCCTGTTCGGGCACTTCCTGCTGCTCAGCCTGCTCGCCGTCGGCGGCGCGATCACCACCGCGCCCGACATGCACCGCTACGTCGTCGACGAGCACCACTGGATGAGCGGCGCGCAGTTCACGTCGTCGATCGCGCTCGCGCAGGCCGCGCCCGGACCGAACGTGCTCTTCGTCGCGGTCATCGGCTGGAACGTCGCCGGCCCGCTCGGCGCGCTGGCCACGATGACGGGAACGCTGCTGCCGTCGACCGCGCTCACGCTCTTCGTCTCGCGCTGGGGTGCGCGGCGGCGCGAGACGCGCGCGGTGCGCGCGTTCACGGCCGGGCTGACGCCGCTCACGATCGGCCTGCTCGTCGCCACCGGCTGGCTGCTCGTGCGTCCGTACGTGCGCGACGAGGGCCATGCGATCGGGGCGATCGTGCTCGTCGGCATCGCCATCGTCGGCATGCTGAGGACGAAGCTGAGCCCGATGTGGTTCGTCGCCCTCGGCGCCCTCGCCGGCGGACTCGGCTGGATCTGATTAGCCGGCCGGTCGCCGCGCCGTTCAAAGCCGGCCGCCGCTCGGCGGGCAGCGAACGAGGTGAGGCTGGCTTGCGCTCAACGCGTGCCGAAGATGCGGTCGCCGGCGTCGCCGAGCCCGGGGATGATGTAGCCGTTGCCGTCGAGATGGCTGTCGATCGCCGCCGCCCAGCAGCGCACGTCGGGATGCGCGGCGTTCAGCGCCGCGATGCCCTCGGGCGCGGCGACGAGGACGAGCGCGCGGATGTCGGTCGCGCCGCGCGCCTTCAGCAACGCGATCGCCGAGTTCATCGAGCCGCCGGTCGCGAGCATCGGGTCGAGGACGATCGCGGTGCGCGCGTGCAGGTCGCCGGCGAGACGGTCGACGTACGGCTCCGGCTGCAGCGTCGCGTGGTTGCGTGCGATGCCGACGACGCTGACCTTCGCGTTCGGGATCGTGTCGAGGACGCCCTCGAGCATGCCGAGGCCGGCGCGCAGGATCGGCACGACGGTGACCTTCTTGCCGCTCAGTCGCGGCACGTCGATCGGGCCGCTCCAGCACTGGACGCGCACCGTCTCGAGCGGGAAGTCGGCGGTGGCCTCGTACGTCAGGAGCCGGCCGAGCTCGGCGGTGATCTCGCGAAAGCTCTTCGTCGAGAGGTCCGCTTCGCGCAGCAGGCCGACCTTGTGGCGCACGAGCGGATGCGTGAGCTCGATCACCGGCACCGCCTCAGCCCTCCTGCGTCGCCGCTGGCGCGCTCGGCGCGAGCGTTCGCTGGCGCACCGCCTCGTACAGGCAGACGGCGCTCGCGACGGACACGTTGAGGCTCTCGACGGCACCGCGCATCGGTACCCGGACGAGCTCGTCGCAGGTGCGCGCGACGAGCTGGCGCATGCCGCGCCCTTCGGCACCGAGCACGAACGCGAGCGGACCGCGCAGGTCGAGCTCGTAGAGCGAGCGTGTCGCCGCGTCGCTGGTGCCGATGACCGCGATCTCGCGCTCCTTCAGCTCGCCGAGCGTGCGCGCGAGGTTCGTCACCATCAGGTACGGCACCGTCTCGGCGGCGCCGCTCGCGACCTTGGCGACGGTCGCGTTGACGCCGACCGCGTGGTCCTTCGGCGCGACGACGGCGTGGACGCCGGCGCCGTCGGCGACGCGCAGGCACGCGCCGAGGTTGTGCGGGTCGGTGACGCCGTCGAGCGCGAGGACGAGCGGCGCCTCGCCGGCAGCGGCGACGTCGTCGAGCAGGTCGTCGAGCGAGTGTCGCGCCGGCAGCGCGGCGACGCGCGCGGCGACGCCCTGGTGCGCGTCGCTGCGCGCGAGCGCGCGCACGCGCGCAGCGTCGCTGTCGACGACGCGGACCCCCGCGGCCGTCGCGCGCTCGACGAGCTGGCGCATCCGGCCGTCGCGGCGCGCCGCGTCGACGTGCACCTCGAGCACCGAGGTCGGTGCGGTCTTGAGGCGGACCGTGACAGCGTGAAAGCCGAACAGGACGCGATCGGGCATGCAGCGATGGTAGGCGAGCCGGTCGCCGGAAGGTCAGCGTCGCAGCGCGACGACGAGCATCAGCACGCCGATCAGCACCGGCTGGTGCAGCATGTAGAAGCTGAGGCTCCAGCGGCCGAGCACCGCGAGCGGATGGAGCGCGCGCGGAATGGCGCCGCGCACGAACGCCGGCCGGTGCGCGAGCAGCCAGTCGGTCGCCGCGGCGCCCCACCAGACGACGCCGAGCCACGGCAGCACCGGCGCGTAGTCCTCGGTCACCGGCAGGTGGGTGACGAGGCCGACCCAGTTGGTCCAGCGCGTGTCGAAGAAGGGATCGCTCCACAGCTTCGGCAGCACGATCGCGACGAGACCGAGCGGCCAGCGCCACGCGCCCCACGAGGTCGTGAAGCGCACGATGATCAGGATCACGGCGATGCCGTGGAGGACGCCGAAGCTGATGAAGCTGTTCGGGAACATCGTCGCCGAGCCGAGCGTCACGAGCACCGCGCAGCCGGCGATCTGCAGCCAGCGCCGCCAGAAGCGCGCGAGCGGCTGCCCTTGCGCCGAAGCGATCGCCTGCCCGGCACCGACGCAGGTCATGAAAAGCGTGACGATGCACGCGCGCTGCACGGTCCAGAACGGGTCGCGGTAGAAATTCTGCTGGATGAAGCGGAAGTAGTTGAGATCGAACGAGAAGTGGAACGCCGCCATCCAGACGATCGCGAAGCCGCGCAGCACGTCGACGCGGTCGTAGCGAACGCGTGCCGCGTCG
>JASLGD010000259.1 GCA_030150305.1 Caldimonas sp.
CGGGGCGTACACGGATGAATACCTCATGGCACTCATCACCGACATCTAACCCTCCCATCGAGCGGACGTCCTCCGGCAAGCTTCGCTTGCCTGCGGCCGCCCCTCATCTCAAACGTTACGTGCCACCGCCGCGGCCTTTGACGTCGAGCGCCAGGTACCGGTTGCATTCGGAGTCACACCATGCCCGCGTACGTGATCTTTGAAGTTCAGATCCGCGATGCCGAGAGATGGAAAGAGTTCTCGGAACAGCTCAGGCCAGTCCTCGCCGCCGCCGGGGCCAAATACCTCGTGCGCGGGGGCGTACCCAAGGTCCACGAGGGCGACTGGTCTCCGCAGAGGCTGAGCATTCTCGAGTTCCCATCCAAGCAGGCGCTTGAATCCTTCTACGAAGGGCCGGCCTATCAGAGGCTCGTTGCCATGCGACAGGAGTTCAGCTCTGCCAGGTTCGTCAGCGTCGACGGGCTGCCTTACGATCCCTTGCGCAGTGAATAGAAGACGCGTCGCGCTCTCTCGCTCTCATGACACCTGACCTCTCCATCGAGCGGACAGCCAAAGTCTGCTTCGCAGCCTTTGGTCTGCCGCTCATGTCGAACGTTCGGTGCCAACAAGAACGCCTGTGAGTAGCCAGCGCCCATAGTCCGTTGCGTGACGCCGCGTCGGCGAGTATCGTGATGCCTCGCGAGGTAGAAAGGAGGGCTTTATGTCGGCCAATCCGCAGGCAGCCACGCACCAGCCGATGGAAGTTCGCCATCGTGATGATTTCGAATGGGAAACCATTCGCTGGCCCGGCGAGACCGGCAAGATGATGTTCCACCCGCGGCCAGAGCGTCCTACCGAGCCAAACGCCGGAATTCTCAAGCTCGAGCCCGGCGCTCACCATCCGCTGCACAACCACGACTTCGCGCAGGTCTGGTATGTACTCGAAGGCACGTTCAAGATCGGGCAACATGAGTGCGGCCCGGGAAGCATGATCTTCCACCCCGATCCGCACTTCGAAGACGAGTTCCACACCGACACTGGCGGAGAAATCCTGATCGTCCAGTACCCAGGGCCGAGCACCGGCGGCCGTCCGATCTACGACGATCGCTTCAATCTGAAGGAACGTCGAGCACTCTCGTCGGAAAGAACCGATCTCTAGCATCTGTCGGCTGACGCCGAACACCTCCATCGAGCGGACGTCGTCCAGCCAGCTTCGCTGCCTGGCCGCCCGCCGCTCGTGTCGAACGAGATCGTGCAACACCCCCGCCGTTCTCGTTGCCGGCAGGGGCTGCTTCGTTCACCATGCCGCATGTCTCGCACCCCGGCCTCGTCTTCGCCCTGGCCTAACCCGTCATTCGAGCGGACGTCCCCAGCTTCGCTGGCTTGCGGCCGCCGCTCAACTCCAAGGTTAGGTGTCAGATGAGAGCGATCGTCGCCGCTGTCATGGCCGTGTGGCTGATCGCCTCACACGCCCAAAGCGGGTTGCCACGGTTGGAGCTTGATCCGGCGGCGCCTCAGACGAGATCCAACAAGGCGGTAGACGGGTTCTGGGGCTGGTTGCTGGTGACCGCGGAAGATGATCTGCTTGAGGCATTGGAGCCACCTTCGAAAGGCATCTCCAGGTCGACTAGCTCTCCGACAGTGAGTGTTGGTGATGCACTCTTGTTGGCCATCTTTTACGCCAATCCAGCGCTAAGGTCTGATCGCACCGGTGAGGTTCAATGCGACGTTCAAGTCATTCAGCCCGACGGGGTGGTCTCGATGGACGAGAAGGGCCAGTCCTGTTTCAAGGGCAGCCTCGAGGCCGGCAAGGAGGGCCTGTACATGCCTGGCCTCATTCTGCGGTTCACCGGGGGGCCGGCAGACCCAGAGGGCGAATGGAACGTGAGGGTTTCTCTGAAGGACGTCGTGCGCGGCGCGGAGATTTCTCTGCAGAGGGCATTTGTCCTCACAGCTTCGCGGAAATCTCCCTCGCAGACGCCTAACCCCTCCATCGAGCGGACGTCGTCCACCCGGCTAAGCCGGCTTGCGGCCGCCGCTCATGTCGAACGTTCGGTGCCCTAATTGCGTCTCTCGATCACGTCGGTCGACTACGCACCCGAAGCGTCCGCGATGGCGACACCCATCGACGTCAAGGTCCTGCGGCAAGCTGGGCTTGCCTGCGGCTGCCGCTCATGTCAAACGCTAAGCGTCAGCTGGAGAGCTATGCAGTGCCCTGCAATTTGCGTGTTGCTCTTGCTAGCTGGATGCGCAATCGAAGCACCGAAGGTTTCGTCGTCAGTCGATAGTCTCGCTACCGGCACTTGGAGCGGTGAACTGCGCTGGTCGTCGACCATCGCGGTCGGCGGTGCAACTGATGGCCGGACCCCTGTGGTATTCGCGAACTGTGTCGGGGGACCAAGGCTGTATTGGCGTGACCAAGGGTCTAACGCGTGGACCGGCAGTGCATCTCAGTGGAAGAGTGTCCGCTTGGAATCGAGCTATCTGCTGTACTTCGCCGACAGGTCCGAAGCCTTTGGGTGGGTGGAAACGCAATCCTTGGCGCTGGTTGAAGGGCCCCACCGGTCACTCGCGGCAAGCTGGTCCCGCTCCGTCGACAACCGCGGCGCGCCTGAGGCCGACGTCGACCGCCGTTTTGTGCAATCCGCGATCGGCCAACTTTCGTATGTGTCCGCAGACTGCAGCGGCTTCTAAGATCTTGATCGAGTGCAGACGCCTAGCTCTTCCATCGAGCGGACGTCCTGCGGCAAGGCGTTAGGCGTGGCATGCCCGCGTTCGTAGCGCTGCTGCGTGGCATCAACAACATCGGCAAGAGCAAGCGCGTGCCCATGGCCGACTTGCGCTCACTGCTGTCACACTTGGGCTACTCAGATGTTGCAACTGTGCTCAACAGTGGCAATGCCGTCTTTTGCGCACCAGGCGGCACGCCGACGAGGCACGCCGCCAACATTGCTGGCGCCCTCCTTGCCGAATTCAAGATCGAAGTACCGGTTATCGTGAAATCAGCGAGAGAACTGGAAGCCGCCCTCTCTGAAAATCCGATCAAGGCCAGGGCCGAGGAGCATTCGCGTCTTCTGGTTGCATTCGCTCAGGACAGCAAAGCGCTGTCGAGTCTCGCGGCCCTCAAACCGCTGGTCGTTCCTCCGGAAGAATTTGTGGTGGGGAAGAGCGCCGCGTACATGCTTTGTGCCGCGGGTATCCCTGAAAGCAAGGCCGGCAGGGCTCTGATTGGCATGGCGACCAAGATGATCACGACGAGGAACTTGGCGACCGTCCTCAAGTTGCACGCGCTGGCGACACCCACCCCTTCCATCGAGCGGACGCCCTCCGGCAAGCTGCGCTTGCTTGCGCCCGCTGCTCATGTCAAACGATAGGTTTCAGCAAAACCGTCTCGTGAAATCTAGGCCGCTCGTTGCCACCTGCAAGGCGTCTCTCGCCATGGCACTGGCCATGACCGCTTTGGTAGGTTGCTCGCGATCGGGTAGCGCGCCTACTCCAAGTTCGGCCGCAATCCGTGCCGTAGCGGGCAACGAAGTGTTCTACCCCGCATCGCAGGCAAGTGCGAGCGCGCGATGAAACCTAACCCTTCCATCGAGCGGACGCCCAAAAGCAGGCCGCGCTACAGCACCTGGTCATTGTTGCTTTCGCGCGGCCTGCTTCCGGCCGCCGCTCATGTCAAACGTCAGGCAACCTACATGAACAAGCTGCTTGCGATCCTCGTTCTAACGCTCGCGACACAGTCGACGCTCGCTCAGCCGGAATCGCGTCGATTGGAGCTCGGATACGAGCTTGCCGACGTTCTCCAATCAGCCACCATGTTTGAGGCTTACCTCAAGTACTGCAGGGCTCCAATGGAAGAAGGTCCATTCGATCCCAAGTTTGCCTTCAGAAGCGATCCATCTGGGTTCGGCGGCGTGTCCCCGCAATCTGCGTATTGGCCTGAGGTCGAGGCTGCCTTCCAGGCCTATCAGCAGGAGAGCTGCTCCTACCTCACGGCCGACCGTTTTCGCGACTATGTCGCGCGAAGCTATGCTGACCGGATCTCGACCGACGACCTCGTTGCAGCAATCGCCTTCTATTCTTCGCCATTGGGCAAGAGGCTTCTCTCCGCGACTCTGGCGATCAACGAGGCCTTTCAGGGATATGCGCAGGAGCAAATGGCGCTAGCCCTTAAGAGCGCCTATCCAAAGGTGGGCGCCAAGCTGCGCGAGATTGCGCGCTCGTATCAGGCCGCACCCAGGTGAACCGGTTGCCTGACCCTTCCGTCGAGCGGACGGCCTCCAGCCGGCTTCGCCGGCTCGCGGCTGCCGCTCATGTCAAGCGTTAGGCCCGTCCGTTTGGCCGCGACACATGAGGGCGCAGAATCGAGGCAGCGTCGATTTGGCAAACATTGAATCCGCCATGGAAGTGTTTCTCTTCGCACGCTTTCACGCTCGCAAAGGGTGCCAAGAGCAGGTTCGCGCTGCGATAGAACGCGTGCAGGGTCCTACCAGAGGCGAGCCTGGTTGTCTCAGCTATCAGGCGTTCCAGTCGGTCCGCGACCCAGAAGAGTTCTACGTTCATTCGCGCTGGCGCGATCGCGCCGCTTTCGATCAGCACGCCGGCCTTGAACACACGGTGCGCTTTGTTTCCGAGGTGGAACCGCTGATCGATCACCCTTTGGCCGTGTCCCTCACTCACGCGCTGCCATGAAGGCCGGTCGAGCCTCTGCGCTCCACTGCAAGCGTGGCTCGCTGCCAGACGAACCCGGGTCGGTGGCCGCCCTGGGCATGCAGTACGTACACATTCCGGTCCAGTTCACCTCGCCGACGCAGCAAGACCTTCTGGCGTTCTTCGACGCAATGGATCAATATCGCGGGCAGAAGGTCTGGGTTCACTGCGCGGCGAACATGCGTGTGTCGGCCTTCGTGGGTCTGTACCGCGTGCTGCGGCAAGGGTGGGAGGAAGAGCGTGCGTTCGAACTCATGCGCGGCCTGTGGGAGCCGAACGAGGCTTGGTCGTCGTTCATCGCCACGGCTCTGCAAGGACGCGCCTAACCCCGTCATCGAGCGGACGTCCTCCAGCCAGTTTCGCCGGCTTCCGGGCGCCGCTCACGACAAACGCCAGGCACCCTGACGATGAGTTCGTGGGGTTAGCCGCCATGCAACCCGCGACCTGCACCGTGGAAGTCTTTGGCGCCGCCCACATCGCTCCCGCTCGCTCGCTATGGGAACGGTCCGAAGGCGTTGGGCTCAGCGACGCAGACGAACCGCACGCGCTGCGTTTGTTTCTTGCCCGCAATCCAGGGCTGAGCTTCGTCGCGCTGCAGGCTGGTCAGGTCATCGGCACCGTGCTGTGCGGGCATGACGGTCGGCGCGGCCTCGTCCATCACCTCGTCGTTGCGGCCTTCAGCCGGCGCCAAGGCGTCGGCCGCCTCTTGCTGGAGCGCGGGCTGCAGGCGTTGCACGCGGCGGGCATCGAGAAGTGCCATCTCCTGGTGTTCAAGTCCAATGCCGCCGGTCTGGCGTTCTGGCGCGCGCTGGGCGCAAAGGAGCGCACGGCCATCGCCCTCTTCTCGCTTGCGACCGATCGTGGCGGTTGACCGTTTCCATCGAGCGGACGTCCTCCGGCGGGCTTCGCTGCGTTCCGGTCGCCGCGATGTAGCCGAGAGGGTCGCCACGAGTAGTTCTGTCCGAGTCGGACTGCGCGCGTTTGCAGTCTCGCCACGAATGACGCCCGACTCCTTCCATCGAACGCGCGTCCTCCGGCAAGATACCTTGCCGCGAAGCCTCCGACCGAAGCCGGAACGCACGCCTTTCACCAACGATCGCACTGCGCATGCGCTGCTTCAATCATCGTGACGTCGACGCCGTGGGCATCTGCAAGGTCTGTCAACGAGGCCTTTGCGTTGCCTGCGCAGCAGACCTTGCCCACGGAATCGCGTGCAAAGGCGAGCACGAGGCCGAGGCCGAGGCGCTTCATGGCTTGATCCGCCGCAATCTTCGCGTCCAAGGCGAGGCCCACAAGGCGTGGTACGTGGCCCCCGCCTTCTTCGCATTCATGGGGATCGTCTTCTTCAGCTACGGCCTGCGCGAAGCCGGCAGCGGCATGCCGCTCTACCTGGGCGGGGGATTCATCGTCTTTTCCGTGGTGGTGTTCTTCGCGAATCGTCGCGCCTACAGCGCCTCAAGCCGCAAAGCCGAGTGACGACTGCGTCGAGACGACTCTGCGCGCCGCCGTCTTCGTCTTCGTGACCCTGCCCCCGCCCCCAACTCCCGCGCCGGAGGAATCGATGTCGTCACCCTCGCCGCCGATCGCGATCGCCGCCACCGAGGTGCCGATCCGCGCCGCCGTCTCCTTCTATCCCGAGCCGTTTGCTTCGCGCATGGCCGGCAGGCAGAAGCGACAGCTCGGCGAGCTGTTCGGCCTCAAGAACTTCGGCGTCAACCTGACGCGCCTCGCGCCGGGTGCCGTCTCTTCGCTGCGTCACTGCCATGCGACGCAGGACGAGTTCGTCTACGTCGTCTCCGGCCACCCCACGCTCGATACCGATGCCGGACGCATGCGCCTTGGACCCGGCATGTGCGCGGGCTTCCGGGCCGGAACCGGCAACGCCCACCATCTGCGCAACGACACCGACGACGACGTCCTCTACCTCGAGATCGGCGATCGCACGCCGGGCGACGAAGTGACGTACCCCGACGACGATCTGCAGCTCACGCGCGTCGGCGGCAAGCCGCAGTTCGCCCACAAGGACGGCACGCCTTACGGGCGCTGACGCGGGCGGATCGGATGTCGAGCGCGGTCGGGCTACGCGGCGGGCGGTGGTTGCCCTTCGAGGCGCGGCGAATCATCGTCGATGCAGGCCCACGTCGGCGCGCTCGCCGTCCAGATCGTCATCGCCGGCCTGGCCAGCTCCGGATCGTCGAACGTTCCGCCGCGCACGAAGATCAGATGCGGTCGAGCCTCGGCCTCGCTGAAGAGCGGCGTCCCGCAACGCGGACAGAAGCGGCGGTGCATCCGGCTGCCGCTGTCGGCGACGCTCGCGTAGTCGCTCGTCTCGCCGGCGACGGTGAAGGTCGCGGTGCGGAAGCACGCGCCGACCGTCCCGCTGCCGGCACCGAGGTACTGGCAAACGCGGCACCAGCACGCGCGCGTCGTGATCGGCGGCTCGGCGCTCTGCCAACGAACCGCACCGCAAAGACAACGACCTGTCACAGTCATGTGGCGCTCCGGGGTCGACGTCGTGTCGACTGCAAAATCGTACCGTGGGGCGCCGTTGCGAACCGGAGTCGATCGACCGCTCATGCATGAAGGCTCGTGTCACTGCGGGGCGATCCGGATGACGCTGCCCGCCACTCCGGAGGTCGCGACTTCGTGCAACTGCTCGAGGTGCCGGCGCATCGGCGGGCCGTGGGTGTACTTCGAGTTCGGCTCGGTCACGATCGAGGCGCGTCCGGAAGCCGTCGCAGAGTACGTGTGGGGGGACCGGACGCTGCGGACCGTCTTCTGCAGGATCTGCGGATGCGTCACCCATTGGGAGCCGCTGCAGCCGACCCCCGGCTGCAAGCAGGGCGTGAACCTCGGCAACTTCGACCCGGCGCTGATCGCGTCGGTACGCGTGCGACGTTTCGACGGCGCCGACACGTGGCGATTCGTCGACGAATAGCGCTGTGTTGCAGCGGGCACGAGGAGCGCACGCAGCGCGGTCTGCTTCGAGGTCGCAATCCCGCACGCCGCTGACGTCGGTCCGCGCTACATTCGGCGCGATGGACCTGCACGTCTGGCTCGTGTACCTGTTGGCGGCGATCGGCCTGTCGCTGTCGCCGGGGCCCAATGGGCTCCTGGCGCTCACCCATGGCGCCCTGCATGGGCGGCGGCGCGCGATCTTCACGATCCTGGGCGGCTGCTTCGGCTTCGTCACCGTGATCGCGCTGTCGATGTTCGGCATCGGCGCCTTGCTGAAGACTTCGCTGGTGTGGCTCACCGTCCTGAAGTGGGTCGGCGGCGCGTATCTGGTGTGGCTCGGCATCCAGGTCTGGCGGGCGCCGCCGATCGGCCTCGAGCGCCAGGTGGCGTCGGCACCACGCGCACGCCGGTCGCTCTTCCGGCAAGGCGCGCTCTCGGCGATCACCAATCCCAAGGCGATCCTCTTCTTCGCCGCGTTTCTTCCGCAGTTCATCGATCCGGCGCGCGGCCTGCTCGGTCAGTTCCTCGTCATGGCCGCGACGTTCGCCGCCATCGAGTTCGCCACCGAGCTCGCGATCGCGAGCCTGGCGCATCGGATCAGCCCCTGGATGGGCAAGGTCGGCCGACGCTTCAATCAGGCGTGCGGCGGCGTGTTCGTGGCGATCGGCGCGCTCCTGCCGCTGCGCTCCTAGGATGACGAGCGCGCGGCTTTCACGGGTACCATCGTCGGGAGCTGTTCGGCGTCGCGCCGAGCGGCGGCCACGTGTGGTGGTACGGCGCCGATCTTCACGTTCGACGGCGATCGGATTCGCGACCTGTGGGTGCTCGGCGACAGCCACCGCCTCATCGGCCGCCTCAAGGGCGAGCCGGCCACCAGATTTCTGCGAGGAGGCGCCGTGTTCGACCACGTCGTGTTCGGAGTCAGCGACTATGCGGCGAGCAAGGCGTTCTTCCTCGCGGCGCTCGAGCCGCTCGGCGTCGCGGTCGTGCAGGAGGGCCCGCTCGGCATCGAGCTCAGCACGGACGGCAAGGTGTCGCTGTGCCTGTTCCAGAGCGACGAGAAGCCGGCGCATCTCCACCTCGCGTTCCGGGCCGAGGACCGCGCGCAGGTCGAGGCGTTCCATCGCGCCGCCCTGCAGGCGGGCGGCACCGACAACGGCGGCCCCGGCCTGCGCCCGCGCTACCACGCGAACTACTACGCGGCGTTCGTCATCGGCCCGGACGGACACAACGTCGAGGTGGTCTGCCACGACCCCGAAGCCTGAGCGAAGGTGAAGCGATGGCCCGGATCGAACAACGTCTGCGCGCGCTCGGCCTCGTTCTTCCGGCGCCCCTGCAGTTGCCTGCGGGCGCATCGCTGCCGTTTCCGTGGGTCCGCGTCGTCGGCACGCGGGCGTTGATCTCGGGCCATGGGCCGACCGACGCCGACGGCTCGCTCGCGCAGCCGCTCGGCAAGGTCGGAGCCGAGGTCACGCTCGAGCAGGCGCGTGCCGCCGCCCGCCTGACGGGGCTCGCGATCCTCGCCAGCCTGCAGCGCGAGCTCGGCGATCTCGATCGCATCGACCGTTGGCTGCGCGTGTTCGGGATGGTCAACTCGGCGCCCGGCTTCAACCGACAGCCGGCGGTCGTCAACGGCTTCACCGAGCTCATCGTCGAGGTCTTCGGCGCCGACGCCGGCGCGCACGCACGAAGCGCGGTGGGCATGGCGGAGCTGCCGTTCGACATCCCGGTCGAGATCGAGGGCGAGGTGCTGCTCGTCGAGCGCTGAGGCGCTTCCCGCTCGCGATCCCGCGGAGACCCTCCATGCCCGAGCATCCGATCGCCGTCTGGCACCGCCTCGTCGAGGAGCAGAACCCCGGCGGCCTCGACGCGCTCCTCGACGACGACGCGGTGTTCGTCTCGCCCGTCGTCCACACTCCCCAGCGCGGCAAGCGGCTCGCGACCGCGTACCTGTCGGCGGCGTTCCGGGTCTTCTACAACCCGACGTTTCGCTACGTGCGCGAGATCGTCGGGCCGCGCGACGCCATGCTCGAGTTCGAGACCGAGCTCGACGGCGTGCTCGTCAACGGGGTCGACATCGTCCGCTGGAACGACGCGGGCCGCATCGTCGAGTTCAAGGTGATGATCCGGCCGCTGAAGGCGATCCAGGTCATCCACGAGCGCATGGCGGCGATGCTGCAAGCGGGTCGATGACGGCGTCGCGCGACAATCCGCCATGACCTCCGGCGCCATCGAAGCGTTCGTCGCGCGCGCCACCGCGTGCAGCCGCGAGCGGCCCGAACCGGCCGACTGCGTGCTCGCGCTGGCGCCGCTGATGCTCGACCTCGTCGAGCAGGCCGCGACGTTCCTGCAGCCCGAGCACTATCGATCGAGCGCCGCCTCGTACAGCCGCAACCTCATCTTCAACGCCCCCGACGCGAGCCTGTCGCTGTACGCGATCGTCTGGCTGCCCGGCCAGTGGACACCGGTGCACGACCACGGCAGCTGGGGAGTCGTCGGCGTCGTCGAGGGCGTGCTCGAGGAGCGCAGCTACGTGCGCCTGTCGCCCGACCGCGGCGCCGACAGCGACATCGAGCTGGCGCGCGGCGGCGTGATCCTGTTGCGGCGCGGCGCCGTGACGAGCTTCGTGCCGAACCCCGACCACATCCACGTGACCGGCGTTCCCGCCGAGCGGCCGCGCGCCGTCAGCCTGCACCTCTACGGACGCACGATGAGCGACTTCAACATCTACGACGTCGCCGCCCGGAGCCGCCGCCGCATCGCGGTGGCGTACAACGAGAGCTAGGCGCGGCGGGCGCACGGCGACGCGATCGGCGATGGGCGCGGTCTTCTTCCTGGTCGTGGCCGCGGGCGCGGCGTTCGTCTGGTGGACCTCGGGCAGCCTGCCCGAGGTCGTCGCCTCGCACTTCGGCGCTGACGGCGCGGCGAACGGAACGATGCGTCGCGACGCGTTCGTCGACGGCATGCTCGCGCTCGTCGTCCCCGGCATCCGGCGCACCTCGAACAGGCGCCGCTGCTCGGGCTGCTCGCGATCTACCTCGTGGCGCTGTTCGTCGGCGTGGTCAGCGTGCTCGGGCGGTTCTTCCGTCTTCCCTGATCGATCGCGCCGCAGAGGAGGCAACTCGACATGAGCACATCCGAGATCAAGGTCGGCCGGCTCGGCATCCGCTACATCGTCGACGGCTCGCAGACGGCGAGCCTCGGCATGTTCGAGCTGACCGTGCCCGCAGGATCGAACGTTCCGCCGCCGCACAGCCACACGAACAACGAAGAGTGCGTGTACGTGCTCGAGGGGACGCTGCGCTACACCGTCGACGCGGAGACGCGCGATCTCGCGGTCGGCGAGACGATGCGCACTCCGCGCGGCGCCGTCCATGCGTTCTCGAACCCGTTCGACGCGACGGCGCGCGCGCTGATCGTCCTGTCGCCCGACATCGGCGCGCAGTATTTCCGCGACGTCGCCGCGGTGATCCCAGCCGGTGGCCCGCCCGACAAGGCGGCGCTCGTCGCGGTGATGGCGCGCTACGGGCTCGTGCCGGCGCCCGCGGCCGGCGGACGCTAGCGGCGTCGAGTCGCGGCGACCCGCCTGCGCATGTCGCGCGGGCACGGCGTCGCGGCGTATCCTTCGGCCAGGGAGAGTCGCATGCAGCGCTACTACGCCGATCGCGCGGCCGAGTACGACGTCATCTACGCGAAGCCGGAGCGCCAGGCCGATCTGCGTGCGATCGAGGCGTGGCTCCCGGAGATCTTCCGCGGCCGCACGGTGCTCGAGATCGCGTGCGGAACCGGCTACTGGACGCAGTTCATCGCACCGGTCGCGGCCGAAGTCG
>JASLGD010000338.1 GCA_030150305.1 Caldimonas sp.
GCCGTCCGGAGTCTACGGCGACGCCTGCGTCGCCTCGGCGACCGCGGCGCGCGGGTGCTCGGCGAAGAAGCGCAGCATCTCGCGCGACGCGTCCGGCCCCGACGGATCGGTGTAAGAGCCGCTCGCGTCGCCGCCCGACCACGCGTGCGCGCTGCCGTGCACAACCCAATGCTCGGCGACGCTCGGCGCCGCGGCATCGTCGGCGCGGCGCCAGACGGTGCGCCGGAACGGCCGCTCGCCGCTGGCTGCCATTCCCTCGCTCGTCGTCGCCACGACGGGCGCGTCGGCGATCGCGGCCGCGAGGAGAGCGTCCCCGTTGGCGACCGCGACCGTCCGGTCGGCGTCGCCGTGGAAGACGATGAGCGGCGCCGAACCCGGCGTGGCCGAGGGCGCGTCGACGGCCGCCGCGAGCGGCGTGAATGCCGCGTCGGGGCCCGCGCGCATGACGGCGAAGGCCGAGGCGACGTCGCGCACGATTCCCGGCACGATGCCCGAATGCACGCCCGCGGCGGCGAACACGTCGCGGTATTCGCGAGCGAGGATCGCGGCCATCGCGCCGCCAGCCGACAGCCCGGCGACGTAGACACGCTCGCGGTCGACGCTGTGAGTCTGCACGACGTGGCGCGTCATCGCCGCGATCAGCGCCGGCTCGCCGCGCCCGCGACGCTGATGCTGCGGCGAGAACCAGTTCCAGCAGCGCTGGCCGTTGGCGCGTTGCGTCTGCGCGGGGTAGAGGACCAGGAAGCCCTGCTCCTGTGCGATCGCGTTCATCCGCGTGCCGGCGGCGAAGTCGTCGGGGTCCTGCGTGCAGCCGTGCAGCATCACGACGAGGGGAAGCGCGTCGCCTTCGCAGCCGCCGGGGACGAAGAGCTTGAACGCGCGCGTCCCCGCGCTGCTGGTGAAGCTGCTCTCGATGAAGCGGCCGTGGACCGGATCGGCTGGCCGCAACGACTCCGGTTCGGCGATCGCCTCGCCGGGCTCGTCGAGCAGTTCGAGCGCGCCCGGCTCGGTCTCGAGGTCGTCGGCCGCCGCGGCCGAAGGCATCTCGACGACGTCGACATCGATCACGTCGTCGTCGCGCTGCTCGGCCGCGACGTGTGCGCCTGCTTGCGCGGCAGGGGCCACCGCCTCGTGAATTGCAGCGGTCGCCTCGGCGATCCTGCCTTGTCGGGTCAGCCGGGTGGCGTCGAAGATCTTGCGGAGGAAGGGGTGCATGCGTGGGGGGCGAAGCTTATGTTGCAGTGCAGCAATGCCGAGCGTACCTCGTCTGCGGCGATCGCGCACGCGTGTGCCCACCACCCCGTTGCGTGCCCTGCACTAGGATTCCCGCCACAGCGAGGATGCAGCCATGAAAGCCACCTGGAACGGAAGGACGATCGCCGAGAGCGACGACACCGTCGTCGTCGAAGGCAACCACTACTTTCCGGAGTCGAGCCTGAAGCGCGAGTACGTGACCTTCAGCAACCACCGCAGCATGTGCCCGTGGAAGGGCCAGGCGCACTACTACAGCCTGATCGTCGACGGCGCGATGAACGAGAACGCGGTCTGGTACTACCCGGAGCCGAGCGAGGCGGCCAAGCAGATCAAGGGCCGCGTCGCGTTCTGGAAGGGTGTGCAGGTGAGCTGAGCCGCGTCGCGGCTCGCTGCATCCTGAGCGCAGCGAAGGATCCGTCCGCGCCGCGTTGTCGCGTCACTTTTCCGCCTTGAAGTTCGTGAAGACGCGCGTTCGCGTGCGCTGGATCGCCTGCGGCACCGCGTCGGGCGCCGTCATGTGCGCCTTGTCGGTGTCGCTGAGGAAGATCGTCTTGTTCTCGGCGACGTCCTTCTTGACGAGCTTCAGCGACGCCTTGTTCGGGTTGGCGTAGAAGACCTTGTTCGTCAGCGCCGCCGCGACCTCGGGCCGCAGGATGTAGTTGATGAACAGGTGCGCATTGGCGACGTTCTTCGCATCCTTCGGGATCGCCATCGTGTCGAAGAAGAGCGTCGCGCCGCCCTTCGGGATCAGCGCCTCGATCGCCGGCGGCTGCTTCGGATTGGCCTCGATCGCGCGCGCGCGGGCGATGTTGATGTCGCCCGAATAGCCCATCACCGCGCACAGCGACCCGCCCGCGAGGTCGTTGATGTAGCCCGACGAGGAGAAACGGGTCACGTACGGGCGCACCGTCGCCAGCATCTTCGCCGCCGCGTCGTAGTCGGCGGCGTTGTTGCTGTAGGCGGGCTTGCCGACGTACATCAGCGCGACCGGCAAGACCTCGGAGGCCGAGTCGAGGAAGTTGACGCCGCAGCTCTTCAGCTTGCTCGCGTACTTGGGATCGAAGATCAGGCTCCACGCGTTGTCGGGCATCGGCAGGCTGCCGAGCGCGGCCTTGACCTTGTCCTTGTTGATGCCGACCGTCACGAAGCCCCACAGCCAGTCGACGAGGTACTGGTTGCCCGGGTCGACGGTTTCGAGCTGCTTCAGCAGCGTCGGGTCGAGGTTGCCCCAGTTGGTGAGCTTCGAGCGGTCGAGCTTCTGCAGCAGGCCGCCCTGGATCTGCAGCTTGGCGAAGTGCGAGCTCGGCACCACGATGTCGTAGCCGGAGTTGCCGGCGACGAGCTTGGCCATCAGCACTTCGTTGCTGTCGTAGTTGTCGTAGTTGACCTTGATGCCGGTCTCTTTCTCGAAGTTCTTGAGCGTGTCCTCGGCGATGTAGTCGGACCAGTTGTAGACGTTGAGCACCTTCGGGTCCGCTGCGAACGCCGTCGACACGCCGGCGCAGGCGAGCGCAGCGGTCGCGGCGACGCGGATGGCGAAAGCCAGGGCAGGGCGGAAGCGGTTCGTCATCGCGCGGGATCCTCGGTCGTGGCAGGACGTGGAATCGTACCCGCGGCAAAGGTTCCCACGCGCGAATCGCGCTATGGTGGGAGGCTCTCCGACGAACGCATCGCGCTCACCATGACGGCTGTGTCTCCGCTGCCAAGCCGCGCGTCGCCCCTGCTCGGGATCCATCACCGGCGTCGGCTGCGCGACATCTACCGCTCGGCCGGCTGGCCGTGCCGGGACGGCGTCGAGGTCGAGTTGCTCGCGGCGGGCCTCGTCGCGCGCGAGCGCGACGCGCTCGGCCGCGAGACGCTGCACCTCACCGACAGCGGCATCGCCGTGCTCGCCGAGACGCTGGCGAAGAACCGCGCGCGCCGCGATCCGCACGAAGCATTGGTCGAGCGCGTCGCGCGGGCGATGACGCGCGCAGGCCGGCTCGCGTGGCGCGGCCTCGCCGTCCGTGCCAAGGTCGACGCCGGCTGGACCATCGCGATGCCCGACGTGTTCTCGATCCGGCACACCACCGTCGAGGCGTACGCCGAGCCGGTCGTGCACGAGATCAAGGTGCGCCGCGCCGACCTCCTCGCCGACCTCCGCCGCGCCGCCAAGCGCCAGGCGTACCTCGAGCTCGGCGGCGAGTGCTGGTACGTGCTCGTCGAGGGCATCGCCGAGCCCGACGAGATCCCGCGCGAGTGCGGCGTCCTGGTCGCGACCGATGAAGGTCTCGCCGTCGCGCGCCCCGCGCCCAAGCGGCCGGCGAAGATCGGGTTCGCGCTCTGGATGGCGCTCGCGCGCGCGACGCCGGTCGATGGCTGGCGCCTCGACGATGCCCAGCTGCCGCTCGCCGGCGACGACGGCGACGACCGCCTCGACGCTGCGCTCGGCGGCGTCTGATGACGCCCGCGCGGGCGGACGACCAGACGCGGCAGCGGTCGAGCGATTGCGCGAAAATCGAGCACTCACCGGAGTCCACGATGTCCGCTCAACCTCGCGTCGCTGTTCTTGCCGCCGCCTGCGCGCTCGCCGCGCTCGTCGCTGCGTGCGATCGACCGCAGTCGGCTGCGTCGACTTCCGTTGCACCGGCGACGCCGGCGACCGCCTCCGCCGATCGCCCTCCCGCCGCCGCGCCGGCGGCCGTCTCCGCCGACCGTTCGGCTGCCGCCACGCCGGTGGTCGCACCGGCCGCGGGGCACGGCGACGCGCACGCCGGCATCGCCTGGCACGAGGCGGCCAACGACGCGCAGGTCGACGCCGCCTTCGCTGCCGCGCGCGACGAGCACAAGCCCGTCTTCATGTACTGGGGCGCGAAGTGGTGCCCCCCGTGCAACCACGTCAAGGCGACGCTCTTCAACCGCCAGGACTTCATCGAACGCTCGCGCGCCTTCGTTCCCGTCTACGTCGACGGCGACAGCCCCGGCGCGCAGAAGATCGGCGCGCGCTTCAAGGTCAGCGGTTACCCGACGATGGTGCTCTTCAACGCCGACGGCAGGGAAGTGACGCGCCTGCCCGGCGAAGTCGAGCCGGCGCGCTACACCGAGGTGCTGACGCTCGGGATGAACGCGTCGCGCCCGGTCGGCGCGCTGCTCGCCGACGCGCTCGCCAAACCCGCCGCGCTCGCGCCAAGCGACTGGCGACTGCTCGCGTTCTACTCGTGGGAGACCGACCAGCAGCAGGTGATCGGCAAGGACAAGTTGCCGTCGACGATGCGCTCGCTCGCCGACGCGTGCCCCGCCGCGACGGCGCCGGAAGCGGCGATGCGCCTGCGCCTGAAGGCGTTGGCGTTCGCCGATGCCAGGGCGCCGGTCAAGGTCGACGGCGCGACGCGCGCCGCGATCCTGGCGATGCTCGCCGACCCGGCGAAGACGCGCGAGCAGACCGACATGGTGAGCAACTACCCGAGCGAGATCGTGCGCGCGATGAGCGCCAAGGGCAGCGGCGAGCGCAAGGCGCTCGTCGCCGCCTTCGACGGCGCGCTCGAGCGCCTCGCCAACGATGCGACGCTGTCGCGCGCCGACCGCGCGCAGGCGCTGATCGGCCGCGTCGACCTCGTCCGCATCGACGAGCCCGACGAGAGCGCCGCCAAGGTCGGCGCGCCGCGCGCCAAGCCGCATCTTCCCGAGGCGCTCGTCGCCGAGGTGCGCGAGCACGTCGCGCGCGACGACCGCGAGATCACCGACGGCTACGAGCGCCAGGCCGTCATCACCGCCGACGCGTACCTGCTCGAGCGCGCCGGCCTCGGCGACGAATCCGACGCGCTGCTGAAAGCCAATCTCGCGAAGAGCCATTCGCCGTACTACCTGATGTCCGAGCTGGCAAGCAACGCCAAGAAGCGCGGCGACAAGGCCGAGGCGCTGCGCTGGTACCGAGAGGCATACGAGAAAAGCGAAGGCCCGGCGACGCGGCTGCAGTGGGGCGCGAGCTACATCGGCGCGCTCGTCGAGCTCTCGCCCAACGACGAGCAGGCGATCGAGGCCGCGACGGCACAGCTCTGGAGCGAGGCGGCGGTGCAGCCCGACGCGTTCTACATGCGCAGCGCCCGCTCGCTGCAGAAGGTCGGCGAGAAGCTGCAGGCGTGGAACAAGGCCGGCGCGCACCGCGCGTCGATGGCACGCATGGAGGCCAGGCTCGGCGAACTGTGCGCGGCGCGCAGCGACGACGAGCGCGCGACGTGCCGCAAGCTCCTCGTCGCGCCTGCGAAGTCGGCGACCGCGTAGCGCAAGCGCACCCGACCGCGCTCGTCGCCGCTTGAGCCCAGCGCCGCTGCTCGCGATCGAGCACCTGACGGTGCGCTTCGGCGCCAAGGCGGTCGTCGACGACGTCTCGCTGACGATCTCGCCGGGCGAGAAGTTCGCGCTCGTCGGCGAATCGGGGTCGGGCAAGTCGATCACCGCGCTGTCGGTGCTCGGCCTCGTCGAGGATGCGGAGACGAGCGGCCGGATCGTCTTCGACGGCACCGACCTGCGCACGGTCGGCGAGGCGAAGCTGCAGGCGATTCGCGGCGGCGAGATCGCGATGATCTTCCAGGAGCCGATGACCGCGCTCAATCCGCTGCACACGGTCGGCGCGCAGATCGAGGAGGTGCTCGGCCTGCACGAGAAGCTGCGCGGCAGCGCCGCGCGCGAGCGCGCGATCGCATTGCTCGAGCGCACCGGGATTCCGGAACCCGCGCGCCGCGTCGATGCCTATCCGCACCAGCTCTCGGGCGGCCAGCGGCAACGCGCGATGATCGCGATGGCGCTCGCGTGCCGGCCGCGTCTGCTGATCGCCGACGAGCCGACGACCGCCCTCGACGTCACGATCCAGGCGCAGATCCTCGCCTTGCTCGACGCGCTGCAGGCCGAGATGGGGATGGCGCTCCTCTTCATCACCCACGACCTCAACCTGGTGCGCCGCTTCACGCACCGCGTCGGCGTCATGGAGCGCGGCAAGCTGGTCGAGAGCGGACCCACCGCCGCAGTGTTCGCCGCGCCGCAGCACCGCTACACGCAGGCGCTGCTCGCGAGCCGCCCGGTGCGCGACGTCGCGCCGGTCGCCGACGACGCGGCGGTGCTCGTCGATGCGCGCGCCGTGCGTGTCAGCTTCGACGTCGCGGGCGGCTGGTTTCGCCACCGCCGCTTCGACGCGGTGCGCGAGGCGACGCTGCGCCTGCGCCGCGGCGAGACGCTCGGCATCGTCGGCGAGTCGGGCTCGGGCAAGACGACGCTCGGCCTCGCGCTGCTCGCGCTGCAGCCGATCGCCGCCGGCGAAGTCGAGCTCGACGGCGAGCGCATCGACAACGCCGGCCGCGCGGAGCTGCGCGCGATGCGGCGGCGCATCCAGGTCGTGTTCCAGGATCCGTTCGGCTCGCTCAGCCCGCGCATGACCGTCGGTCGGATCGTCGGCGAAGGGCTCGAGCTGCACCGCCCCGAGCTCGGCCGCGCCGAGCGCGAGCGGCTGATCGTCCAGATGCTCGACGAGGTCGGCCTCGGCGCGGGCGCCGGTCTCGCCGACGCGCTGCACCGCTACCCGCACGAGTTCTCGGGCGGCCAGCGGCAGCGGATCGCGATCGCGCGCGCGGTCATCCTGCGCCCCGAGGTGCTCGTCCTCGACGAGCCGACGTCGGCGCTCGACGTCTCGGTGCAGCGCCAGGTGCTCGCGCTGCTCGCCGACCTGCAGCGGCGCTACGCGATGAGTTACGTCTTCATCAGCCACGACCTCGCGGTCGTGCGCGCGATGGCGCATCGCGTGCTGGTGATGAAGGACGGCGCGATCGTCGAAGCCGGCGACGCCGAGGCGGTCTTTCGCGCGCCGCGCGAGGCGTACACACGCGAGCTGCTCGCCGCGGCGCGGCTCGCCTGAGCGCTAGCGCCCGCCCTTGCGCGCGGCGATCCGCACCTCGTAGCGGACGTCCTTGTCGGTGTCGGTGAAGACGAGCGTCGTGCCTTCCCACTCGTAGGGTGAGCTGAACTCGTCGATCTGCATCTTGCCGTGCATCGTGACGACGTCGAGCTGGTCGCGGCGCAGGGCGAGGTGGTAGACGATGTCGGAGATGCGGACGCTGACGAGGCCCGAGCGGACCTCGACGTCGGCGGCGCCGCACGTCGGCGGCGTTCCCGGCCGCGTCGCGACGCACAGCTCGGCGTCGTAGCGGCCGGGCGGCGACGGCGCGGCGAGCGCCGTCGCGGCGACGAGCGCCGCGCCCGTCGCGAAAGCCGTCAGCGCCGCGCCGCTCGCCATCGGCTACTTGAGCAGCCCCTCGGCCTTCATCGCCTCCTGCACCGCGGGGCGTGCCGCGACGCGCGCCATGAAGGCACCGAGGTTCTTGTACGGCGCGAGGTCGAGCTCGACGAACTTTGCCCAGTTGGTCACCGCGAAGAGATACGCGTCGGCGACGCTGAACGCATCGCCCATGAGGTAGCTCTTGCCCTCGAGCTGCGCGTCGAGCCAGCGGTAGCGATCGGCGAGGCGTGTCTTCGCCATCGCCTTGTATTCGTTCGGCACGGCCGGGTTGAACATCGGGCTGTACGACTTGTGGATCTCGCTGGTGATGAAGTTCAGCCATTCCTGGAGGCGGTAGCGCGCCATCGTTCCGGCGGCGGGCGCGAGGTGCTTGCCGGGAACCTGGTCGGCGATGTACTGGACGATCGCAGGCCCCTCGGTGAGCCGCTCGCCGTCGTCGAGCTCGAGCACCGGCACGTAGCCCTTCGGGTTGATCGTGTAGAAGTCGGTGCCGTCCTGCAGCTTGTGCGTCTTCGTGCTCGCGAGCACGGGCTCGAACGCGAGGCCGGACTCGCGCAGGACGATGTGCGGCGATAGCGAGCAAGCACCGGGGCTGTAGTAGAGCTTCATGGCAATCCTGGTCGGATGGACGGGACCGGTATTACACCGCGACCGCGCGAACACCGCCGTTCGCAGCCGTTGAAGCCAGCGTTCAACGGCGCTGCGGTTGATGGATGCACGGCCGTCACTACATTGACGCAATGAGCACCCACGGCACTTTCCGTTCCCGCGCGGTCGAGCGCATCGTCCGCGGTCAACCGACGTCCGACGGCGACGGCGTACGCCTGACGCGCGTCCTGACGCAGCCGCTGCAGCGTCGACTCGACCCGTTCCTGATGCTCGACGCGTTCGGCAGCGACTCGGCGAGCGACTACATCGGCGGCTTTCCGGACCATCCGCACCGCGGCTTCGAGACGGTCACGATCATGCTCGAGGGCCGGATGCGCCACCGCGACAGCGTCGGCAACGTCGGTCTGCTCGAGCCCGGCAGCGTCCAGTGGATGACCGCCGGCCGCGGCATCGTCCACTCCGAGATGCCGGAGCAGGACGAAGGCCGCATGGCCGGCTTCCAGCTCTGGGTGAACCTCGCTGCGGCCGACAAGATGACGGCGCCGGCGTATCGCGACATCGCGCCCGCGGCAGTGCCCGAGGCGACCGACGCCGCGGGCGTGCGCGTTCGCGTCATCGCGGGCGAGAGCAACGGCGTCGTCGGCGCCGTGACGCGGCCGAAGACCGAGCCGATCGTTCTCGATCTGACGATTCCGCCCGGCGCTGCGTTCGACGCCGTGCTGCCGTCGGGGCACAACACGTTCGCCTACGTGTTCGGCACCACCGCGGTCGCGGTCGGCGGCGACACGACGACGAACGTCGAGCCCGAGCAGATGGCGATCCTCGCCAACGACGGCGAGAGCGACGGCGTTCGCTTCGCGGTGGCCGCCGACGCGGACGCGCCGGCGCGCGTCCTCGTGGTCGCCGGCCGGCCGCTCGGCGAGCCGATCGCGCAATACGGGCCGTTCGTGATGAACACGCAGGCCGAGCTGCAGCGCGCGTTCCACGACTTCCAGCGCGGCGTGCTCGCGAGCTGAGCGCACAGCAACGGCGCCGTCGGCGTCGGTGTCGGTGTCGGTGTCGGCGTCGGCGTCGGCGTCGGCGACGGCGACGGCGATGGTATGGTGCGCGGTCGTCGCATCGCGCTGCGCCCATGCCTCGCACCATTCTCGAAGAAGCCCGCCTGCATCCGGCGATCCGCGAATTCGTCGGCAACCACCACGCCGACATCGTCCACAACGTCCAGGCCGCGGCGACCTCGAACGCGGTGCTCGTGGTCGGCATGCAGGGCAACCCGCACGTGCGGCGCGCGCGCAGGACACTCGACGCGGCCGGCATCGCCCACCAGTATCTCGAGTTCGGCAGCTACTTCGGCGGCTGGCGCCGGCGCAACGCGCTCAAGATGTGGACGGGCTGGCCGACCTTTCCGATGGTCTTCGTCAAGGGCGTCCTCATCGGCGGTGCCGACGAGCTCGAGCCGCTCGTGAGCGGCGGCGAGCTGAAGCGAACGCTCGGCGAATGACGGCGGCGGCCCGCGCGCCGGCGTCGCGCCGCGTCCCAGGCGGACCGCCTTCCAGTTCTCGCGATTGTCCTGCCAGGCGATCTTGTCCTCGCGGATCCGGGGCGCGCGGAAGCCGGACGTCACAGCTTCCAGCGTGCAGTCCCAATCGCTGGCCAGGATGTCCGGGGCCAGCACTTCCACGCCATGCTCGCGCGCGTCGCGGACCAGTTGCGATGGCTGGTAGAACCCCATCGGCTGGGAGTTGATCAGGGCCGCGCAGAACACGTCAGGCCAGGCCCATTTGATCCAGGCCGAGATGTAGACCAGCTTGGCGAAGCTGGCCGCGTGGCTCTCCGGAAAGCCGTAGTGGCCGAAGCCCTCGATCTGCTTGAAGCACCGCTCGGCGAAATCGCGCTGATAACCGCGCGAGGTCATGCCGTCGACGAACCGGTCGCGGTATTCGTCCGGCGTGCCGAGGTTGCGGAAGGTGGCCATGGCCTTGCGCAGGCCATCGGCTTCGTCGGGCGTGAACTTGGCCGCCTCGATCGCCAGGCTCATGGCCTGCTCCTGGAACAGCGGCACGCCATAGGTCTTGCCGAGGGTCTGCTTCAGCTCGTCCGGCGGACCATGTGCGGAAGATGGCGCGGGCATTTCCGTCGGTTCGATCCC
>JASLGD010000351.1 GCA_030150305.1 Caldimonas sp.
CTATCTCGCCGCGTACGGCGCGGCGCTGCGCCAAGCGGGCGGCAACGACATAAATGCGCGCGAATACATCGCCCGCGTCTTTCGCAACGATCCGGTGCTCGACTCGGGAGCGCGCGGCTCGACGCTCACCTTCGTCGAGCGCGGCATCGGCGACGTGCGGATCGCGTGGGCGAACGAGGCGCACCTCGCGCTGCGCGAGTTCGGCAGCGAGAAGCTCGAGATCGTCTACCCGACGACGAGCATCCTCGCCGAGCCGCCGGTCGCGCTGGTCGACAAGGTCGTCGACAAGCGCGGCACGCGCAAGGTCGCGCAGGCGTACCTCGAGTTCCTCTACACGCCGGCCGCGCAGGAGATCGTCGCGCGCAACTTCTACCGTCCGATCGACGACAAGGTCGCCGCCAAGGTCGGCGTGCAGTTTCCGCGCATCGCGCTCTTCACGATCGACGAGGTCTTCGGCGGCTGGGAGAAGGCGCAGAAGACGCACTTCGCCGATGGCGGCGTGTTCGACCAGATCACCTCGCGTTAGGCCTCGCCGCTGTCATCCCTGAGCGCAGCGCAGGATCTCGCGGCCCGCAACGTCACAGATCCTTCCCTCCGCTCAGGAGGACACGTGCTTCGCTCGGGATGACAGCGCGGCTCAGGACGACAGCGAAGCGCGGACGAGCAGCGTCCCGCTCGTGCGGTGCGTCGCCGGGTCGACGACGAGGAGCGCGCCGGCGACGCGGTCGTCGTCGAAGCTCGCGATCGGCAATGCGTGCTGCGCCTCGACGACGACCTCGCCGACGTCGTTGACGCCGAGCGCGTCTGCGCCTTCGTGGCCGAGCGTTGCGATGTCGACGCGGCTCTCGATCGCGGCGATCCTGCCGTGCAGCCAGCGGTTGCCGTGGCGCAGCCAGTACTTGCGGCCGACGACCGCGGGCTCGGTGTCGAGCCAGGCGAGCGTCGCGCGAAAGCGCGCGCTCGGCGCGAGCGTTCCCGGCGCAGCGAGCCAGTCGCCGCGCGAGACGTCGAGCTGGCGGTCGAGGACGACGCCGGCCGAACGACCGGCGCCGCCGCGCTCGGCGCGCACGCCCGCGACGTGCAGCTCGGCGACGTGCGCCGTCTCGCCGCTCGGGAAGACGACGAGCTCGTCGCCGATCGCGAGCTGGCCGCGCGCGACGCGGCCCCAGAGGACGCGCGCCTGGTGGCCGACACCGCCGCTCGCGGCGTTGGCGACGAACTGCACCGGCAGCAGCGTCGCCGCCGCGACCGCGCCGTCTTCGTCGAGCGTCGGCAGCGACTCCAGCAACGCGAGCAGCGTCGGCCCGTCGCCACCGCCGAGCGCGCTCGGCCGGCTGACGTTGTCGCCGTGCAGCGCCGAGATCGGCACGATCCCGGCCGGCGTGAAGCCGGCGTCGGCGGCGAACGCCGTCAGCGCCGCGCGAACGCGCGCGAACGCGCGGTCGGGTTCGGCGACGGCGTCGAGCTTGTTGACCGCGAAGACGATGTGCGGCACGCGCAGCAGTTTGGCGAGCAGGGCATGGCGGCGCGTCTGCGGCAGCAGCGGCACGGGGTCGTGGGCGAGCTCGAGCTTGGTCGCATCGACGAGGACGACCGCTGCGTCGCTTCCTGCCGCGGCGGTGACCATGTTGCGCGTGTACTGCTCGTGGCCGGGCGCGTCGGCGATGACGAACTTGCGCTTCGCGGTCGCGAAGTAGCGGTACGCGACGTCGATCGTGATGCCCTGCTCGCGCTCGGCCTCGAGGCCGTCGGTGAGGAGCGCGAGGTCGATCGGGCGGCCGCCGCCGGCGCGCGCCTCGAGCGCATCGAGCTGGTCGGCGAGGATCGCGCGGCCGTCGAGCAGCAGCCGGCCGATCAGCGTGCTCTTGCCGTCGTCGACCGAGCCGGCGGTGAGGAAGCGCAGCGGCCGGCGCGTCGCCGAAGCGGCGTCGGCGTCGTGATCGATCGCGCGCTCGCGCACGGCGAGGCCCATCAGAAATAGCCTTCCTTCTTGCGCCGCTCCATCGACGCGTCGGACGTGCGATCGTCCATCCGTGTCGCGCCGCGCTCGCTCACCGTGACCGCGAGCGTCTCGGCGACGACGTCGGCGGCGCTCGCGGCGTCGCTTTCGACCGGGCACGTGCACGTCATGTCGCCGACCGTGCGAAAGCGCACCTCGAGCGTCTCGACGCGCTCGCCGGCCTTCGGCGGCGTCACCTCGGTCACCGGGACGAGCAGGCCCCGGCGGCGCACGACCTCGCGGCGATGCGTGTAGTAGATGTGCGGCAGCGCGATCCGCTCGCGCTGGATGTAGAGCCAGACGTCGAGCTCGGTCCAGTTGCTGATCGGAAACGCGCGCATGTGCTCGCCCGGCTTCAGGCGCGTGTTGAACAGCGTCCACAGCTCGGGGCGCTGGTTCTTCGGCTGCCACTGGCCGAAGCTGTCGCGGTGCGACAGGATCCGTTCCTTGGCGCGCGCCTTCTCCTCGTCGCGGCGCGCGCCGCCGATCAACGCGTCGAAGCGGTGCTCCTCGACCGCCTCGAGCAGCGTCACGCTCTGGTGGCCGTTGCGCGACTCGTCGGCGCTCGCGAGGCGCACGCTGCCGCGGGCGATCGAATCGTCGAGATGCGCGACGACGAGCCGCTCGCCGAGCTCGGCGACGACGCGGTCACGAAACGCGATCACCTCGGGAAAGTTGTGGCCGGTGTCGACGTGCAGGAGCGGGAACGGCAGCCGGGTCTGCGCGGCGCCGGCGAGCTTGAACGCCTTCTGCGCGAGATGGAGGACGACGCACGAGTCCTTGCCGGCCGAGAAGAGCAGCGCCGGCCGCTCGAACGCGGCCGCGGTCTCGCGCAGGATGAAGATCGCCTCCTCCTCGAGCGCGTCGAGCTGGCCGAGGTCGAGCTCGGGCAGCAGGCGGTCGATCGGCGTCGGCGCGTTCATGGCGCGACTGCCGCGACGAGCGTCGACAACGGCGCGACGTGCAGCCCGCATTCCTTCGCGTTCTCCTCCTCCCACCACCAGCGACCGGCGCGGAAGTCCTCGCCGAGCGCGATCGCCCGCGTGCACGGCGCGCAGCCGATGCTCGGGAAGAAGCGGTCGTGGAGCGCGTTGTAGGGGACGTCGTGGAGCTGGATGTAGTGCCAGACGTCGCCCCACGTCCAGTCGGCGAGCGGGCTCAGCTTGGCACGACCTTCGCTGTCGATCGACTCGACGTCGACCTCGGCGCGGTCCTTCGACTGCTCGCGGCGCAGCCCCGTGATCCACGCGCTGCGGCCGGCGAGCATCCTTCCGAGCGGCTCGACCTTGCGCAGCGCGCAGCAGGCCTTGCGCAGCTCGACGCTCTTGCGCATCGCGTCTTCGCCGTTGCGGCCGACGAACGCGACGACGGCCTCGTGCACGGGTCGATAGCGCTCGACGAAGATCGCGTAGCGCTCGCGGATCGCATCGACGACGGCGAGCGTCTCGCCGTGGAGCTTGCCGGTGTCGAGCGTCGCCACCGCGATCGGCAGGCGGTCGCGCGCGATCAGGTCGGTGATGACCTGGTCCTCGGCGCCCAGGCTCGACGCCTGCACGATCGCGTCGGGATGCGCGTCTGCGGCGCGCGCGAGCAGTCGCCGCGCGTTGGCGACGCGCCCCGCGAAGTCCGCGCTCGCGCGCGCATGGAGAGCCGTCGCCTTCGCCGTGTCCATCGTCCCGGGTGCACAGGCGCCGCAGCGCCGGAGGGTGGACTGTATGGAGCGCCCAGGCTCGCGCGAAGAACACTTTCGTCGTTTGCTTCTTCGCCTGCCTCATAACGCCAGATGGCGTGCGCATCGCTGAAGGTTCGCTATCAGCTTGGTGGCGCACTGCGGGCGGGGGGGGCGGGTGGCCGATTTACTCCATGTCCCCCGGTGTCGGGACATCCGTCCCTCCACCTCCTCCTTTACTTCCGTAAATCGGCCACCCGCCCCCCGCGCCCGCGGTGCGTCACGATCGCGAGCGACCGAACGAACGAACGAACGAACGAACGGAGAGCA
>JASLGD010000358.1 GCA_030150305.1 Caldimonas sp.
GGACCATCTTGCAGACCTCGGCGAGGATCACCGACGTGCGATTTCCGCCCGACGCTGTCGACGTGTCGATGACGTGGCTGAGATACGAGTTCGTCGGCCCGACCTGGCCGTTCGTCCCCGTGTATTCGTCCGACGCCTTGGCATAGTTCGAGCCGCTGTGGCCGTCGTACCAGCTATCGAGGCCGCTGATCTTGTCGCCGACGAAACCGTTGTTCGCCCAGCTCTGTCCCCAGAAGATTATCTGCGTCACCGCGGTGGGCATGATCTTGCCGCCGTGGTACGTCATCAGCGGGCTGGACCCCGGACGTGCCGCATGGCCGGCCGCGTGCTCGCGCGACCAGTGGATGCCGAGCATCGGCGGACCGCCGCGGTCGAGGTTCAGGTCCTCGACGTTGGGGTCGTAGGGACTCGTCGAATCTTTGTCGTGGCCGGCGGCGAACGAGGCGAGCGGAGCGGCGAGCGCCGCGATGAGGAGGTGACGGAGCATGGGCGTGCCTTTCGGTGGCGGAGAGCGAGTCGGGTCGTGGCGCGGGCGCCCGCGTGTCGCGTGTACGGGCACGTCGCGCGGCCAGTGTGCCAGCACGATGCCGCGTCTCGCACTCGGGAAGTAACGAATGGCACAACCGCCGTTCGTCGTCGCCGCTCGACCGCTCACCGCTCACCGCTCACCGCTCACCGCTCACCGCCCACCGCTCACCGGCCCGACCGCTCAACTGCTCAGCCGCTCGCGCCAGTGCGCGGTCAGCGGCGTCGCCGGCTTGGCGATCGCGCGCTCGGCGAGGAGCGCGCGGCCGACGTGCTTGTCGCTGCCGTGCGCCGCCGCGGCGAGCAGCGTCTGGTCGACGACGTCGCGCTGCGCCCGGCTGCCGCCGAACGCCGCGAGCTCGCGCCGCGCGAGCGCGATGCGCTCGGTCGCACGATCGAAGTCGCCGACGCCGAAGTCGACGAGGCCATGGAGCAGCGGCGCGCCGATGGCGCGCGACACGGCGCCGTTCCAGCTGCCCTTGCGCTCGGCCGCGGCGAGCGCGAGCAGCGCCCACTCGCGCGCGTGCGCGAGCTCACCGGCACCGACGAGCGCCATCGTCGCGTGCGCGTCGTTGAAGAGCGAGTGGCCCGCGGTCGTCTCGTCGAGGCGCCAGCCGGCGACGAGCGCGCGCCAGCGATCGCCGACGTCGCCGCCGACGAGCGCGACCCGCCAGAGCAGGGACGCCGCGTCGACGCGCTGCAGCGTGATCTCGATGTGCGCTGCGTCGAGGTAGTCGTCGAAACGCGCGAGTGCGCGATCGAGCGCCAGCGTCTCGAGCGCGAACAGTGCTTCGTGCCAGCCGAGGTGGCCGGCAAAGCCGTTCGGCCCCGGCCCGCCGTCGGCGGCGTCGCGTGCGCCCCAGTGCGATCGCCGCGCCGCCATCCAGTCGAGCCCTTCGTCGTGGCGGCCCTGCATTTCCATCACGTGCGCGACGGCGTGGATCGCCCAGGGCACGCGCGCGTCGGCGGCGAGCGCGCGCCGGCCAGCGGCCTCGGCTTCGGGGTAGCGCCCCGACTCCTCGAGGCCGAACGCGTGCAGCGCGAGCACGTACGGATGAAGCGGATCGTCGTCGTCCCACGCGGCGAGCAGCGGCGCGACGCGCCCGCCGAGCTGCGCGAGGTCGCCGCGGTAGAAATCGAACAGATGCGCCCACTGCAGCGCGAGCGCGTCGCGCGGATGCGTACGCAGCAGCGCGCCCCAGGCGTCGCCTGCGCCCGCCCAGTCGCCCGCGGCGAGGCGGACGAGCGCAGCGCGGTGCGCGCGTTCGCGCGCATCGCCGCTGCCGGCGCCGCTCTCGGGAACCGCGGCGATGAGCGCGCGCGCGTCGTCGACGAGCGACGGCTCGGTGAGGCTCAGCAGGAAGCCGGCCTTCATCAGCCGCGGCAGCGGCCACGCGGGGTCGGCGGCGATCGCGGCGTCGAGCTCGTCGATCGGCGCGCCGTAGAACGACATCATACGCCAGAGCGCGCGCTCGCTCGCGTCGAGCGCCTGCGACGATGCCGTCGAGACCGGATTGCCGCGCGGGTCGTTCATGCGAGCCTCGTCGTTGCGACGCCTGTCATCGCCTGTCGTCCTGAGCGACAACGAAGGATCTCTGCGCCGGGTGCGACGAGATGCTTCGCTTGGCTCAGGATGACACGGCGGTGCGCGGCGGCTCCGGCCACGGCGGCGCCGGCGGCCGCATCGCCTCCCAGGCGCGCGCGACCTGCAGCACGGTGAGGTCGTCGTGGCGACGACCGACGATCTGCAGGCCGATCGGCAGCCCGCTCGCGGTGCGGCCGCAGTCGATGCTCGCCGCCGGCTGCTCGCTCATGTTGTACGGCAGCGTGAACGCGATGTGCTCGAACGGACGCTCGGGATCGTTGGTCGGCGACGCGAGCTCGGCGTCGTAGCTCGGGATCGGCGACGTCGGCGTCAGCACGACGTCGTACGGTCGGCACGCCGCGACGGCGGCGTCGCGCATCGCCGCCATCTGGCTGTAGCCGCGAAAGACGCGCTCGCCCGAGAGCTTCGCGCCGCGCTCGGCCCACGCGACGATGTACGGCAGGATGCGCGCGCGTCGCTCCTCGCGCATCGCCGAGATGTCGAGCCAGGCGCGCATGCGCCAGAAGTCGTCCATGCCGTCGAGCATCGTGCGCGTCATGAACGGCGCGACCCGCTCGATGCGCGCGCCGGCGGCCTCGAACTTCCTGACCGCGGCATCGAACGCGGCGGCGACCTCGTCGTCGACCGAAAGGCCGACGCCGGCATCGCCCATCACGCCGATGCGCACCCCGGCGACGTCGCGCTCGAGGCGCTGCCAGTCGATCGCCTGCGGCGGCAGGCTCATCGTGTCGCGGTCGTCGGGCTGTGCCAGCACGCCCATCAGCAGCGCCGCGTCGGCGACGGTGCGCGTCATCGGGCCGGCGACGCGGCCGGCGTACGGCGGGTCGATCGGGATGCGGCCGAGGCTCGGCTTCAGCGTGAAGATGCCGCACCAGCCGGCGGGCAGGCGCACCGAGCCGCCGATGTCGGTGCCGACGTGCAGCGGCCCGTAGCCGGCGGCGACGCCAGCACCCGCGCCCGCGCTGCTGCCGCCCGGGTTCTTGCTCAGGTCCCACGGGTTGCGCGTCAGCGCGTGGAAGCTCGACAGCCCCGACGACAGCATCCCGTAGTCGGGCATCGTCGTCTTGCCGAGGAGCACCGCGCCCGCTTCGCGCAGCCGCGCCGCAGGCGGCGCGTCGCGCGGCGCGGGAACGAGCTCGGTCGCCGCGGTGCCGAGCGGCAGCGGCGTTCCCGCGGTCGCGATGTTCTCCTTGATCATCGTCGGCACGCCCTCGAGCGCGCCGACGTTCTCGCCGGCGCTCACGTGGCGCAGCCAGCGCGCTTCGGCGACGCGCGCCGCCGCGAGCGCAGCGTCGGGGTCGAGCGCGTAGGTCGCGTGCAGGTGCGGCTCCCATGCGGCGATGCGGTCGAGCACCGCCCGCGTCACCTCGACCGGCGAGAGCGAGCGCTCGCGAAAGCGCGCAAGCAGCTCGACGGCGGTGAGGTCGTGGAGAGCGGTCATGGGCGATCGCGCGTCAGCGACAGATGGTCATCCTGAACGAAGTGAAGGATCCCTGCGCGGCGAAGGTCGGGGTCCTTCGCTGCGCTCAGGCTGACGTGGTCGGCGAAGTCGAGCTTTCACTGCGCTCACCATGACATCGTCGCGAAGTCGGCATCCTTCGCCGTGCGCAGGGCGATCGCGGCGGCTACTGCCAGGTCAGCGCCGCGGGATCGTTGGCGAAGATCGGCGAGCTGCTCCACAGGCCCTTCAGCCGCTTGTTGGCGACCGCGAACTGCGGCAGCTGGAACAGGTAGACGTTGACGCAGTCGGTCGCGAGCTGGCGCTGGATGTCGCCGAGGACCTTGAGGCGCGCCTTGGCATCGGTCGTCGTGTTGTACGTGTTGAGCAGATCCCTGAACGCCTTCGAGTCGTAGCCGTAGTAGTAGCTCGGGTCGGCATAGCGGTCGAAGTCGAGCGGCTCGACGTGGCTGATCACGGTGAGGTCGAAGTTGCCCTTGAACGCGCCCGAGAGCCACTGCGCCCACTCGACGTTCTCGATCTTGGCGACGACGCCGACCTTGGCGAGCTGCGACGCGATGATCTCGCCGCCCTTTCGCGCGTAAGGCGGCGGCGGCAGCGTCAGCGTGACGTTGAGCGGCGTCTGCACGCCGGCTTCCTTGAGCAGCGCCTTCGCCTTCTCCGGGTTGTACGGGTTCACTCCCGTCAGGTCGACGTAGCCGGCGTCGCTCGGCACCATGTGGCTGCCGATCGGAGTGCCATAGCCCTCCTGCGCGCCGTCGATGATCGCCTTGCGGTCGATCGCCGCGGCGAGCGCGCGGCGGACGCGGACGTCGTCGAACGGCTTCTTCTTGTTGTTGATCGTCATGATCGTCTTGCCCTCGGTGCCGCCGACGGTCACCGAGAAGCGCGGATCGTTCTGGAACTGCTTGAGCGACTCGAGCGCGGCGAAGCGCGGCATGCCGTCGATGTCGCCGGCGAGGAGCGCCGCGACCTGCGCCGCCGGGTCGTTGATGAAGCGAAACGTCACCTTCTTCATCTGCACCTTGGCGGCGTCGCGGAACTGGTCGTTCTTGACGAGCGTGATCGCCGAGCCCTTCTGCCACGACTCGAACCTGTACGGGCCGGTGCCGATCGGCTTGGTCGCCGTCGTCGCCGCGCTCTTCGGGTCGAGGATCACCGCGGTGTTCTCGCCCATGCGGAAGAGGAAGTTGCCGTCGGCGTTGTTGAGCACGACGATCGCCGTGGCCGGGTCGGGCGTGTCGATGCGCGCGATGTTGTCGAACACCGCCTTCTTCGCCTTGTTGGTCGAGCCCTCGGCCTTGGCGCGCTCGAAGCTGAACTTGACGTCGGCCGAGGTGAACGGCTCGCCGTCGTGGAACTTGACGCCCTTCCTCAGCTTGAAGGTGTAGACCTTGCCGTCGGGGTCGGTCGTCCAGCTCTCGGCGAGCAGCGGAGTGACCTTGCCGTCCATGTTGATCTTGGTCAGGCCCTCGAGGACGCTCAGGTGGACGACCTCGCCGATCGCCGCCGCCGAGGCGGTGGTCGGGTCGAGGCCCGGCGCCGGCTCGAGGACCATGCCGAGCACGACGCTGTCCTTGCGCTGCTGCGCCGACGCCGGCGGCGCGACGGCGAGGAGCGCGGCGAGCAGGAGCGCGGCCGCGGACGCAAAGATCGGGCGGTGCAAGGACATGGCGAAGCTTTCGGGCGAACGAGGGAGCACCGACTTTACGGGATCGTTCGCTTCGTTCGCTTCGTGCTCTTGCTCTTGACGTTGCGCCCCGCGCGCTTGTCCGCCGGCGCCGACTGCGGCAGCTCGCAGCGGCCGTACGCGGCCGACGAGCGCGCCCGCTGCAGCATCGCCTGCACCGACGGCTTGACGCGCGCGCCGTAGGTCGCCTGCGCGCGCAGCGCGGCGTCGCACTGCTGCTGCAGCTCGCTCGTCAGCGCCATCGAGACGAACCAGGCATTGCGCGCGTCGCGCTCGCGCCCGGTGAGCGCGTCGGCGATCGCGAGCGTCGTCCAGTCCTCGATGCGGCCGGTCGGAAAGCGATCGTCGCGCACGGTGAGCGCGTGCAGCGCGAGCTGGCGCGCCGGCTCGGCCTGCGGCGACGGCGCGCTCAGTTGCAAGCGCGCGAGGTTGCCGGCGATCTCGGGATCGAGCGGGTCGGCACCGAACGCCTGCGTCTGCAGGCGCAGCGCAGCCGCGAGGTCGTGGTCGCCACGGACCGCTGCGCGCGCAGCGCGGTCGAGGCGCACGGCCTCCTGCGCGTCGACGACGACTCCGGCCGGCAGCGCGACGACGGCGCGCGCCGACTGCGCCGCGGCGCGGATCTCGCCGCGCCGACGCAGCTCGGGCGAACGCGCCGCCGCGGTGAGCAC
>JASLGD010000389.1 GCA_030150305.1 Caldimonas sp.
CTTCCGCGAGCAGGGCACCCCGCCGTCCCGATCCGGCACCGCCCGAACGGCACGGCGCCTCACACGCCGAGGCCGTCGAGTGGCCGATCTCCGGAAGTAGAGGAGGAGGTGAAGGGACGGATGTCCCGACACCGGGGGACATGGAGGAAATCGGCCACCCGGCGGCCTCGGCGTGCGCTCGGTGCTGGCACCGCGGCGGCCGCAACGCGAATGGCGTGCGCAACGCAAATGGCGTGCGCAACGCGAGCGGCGTCCGCAACGCGAACGGTCGCTGAGATGAACCTGTCGCAGCCCTTCGTCAAGCGTCCGATCGGCACGGTGCTGCTGACGATCGGCGTCGCGCTCGCCGGCATCGCGGGCTTCTTCGTGCTGCCGGTGTCGCCCTTGCCGCAGGTCGACTTCCCGACGATCTCGGTGACCGCGACGCTGCCCGGCGCGAGCCCGGACACGATGGCCTCGAGCGTCGCGACGCCGCTCGAGCGGCGGCTCGGCACGATTGCCGGCGTCACCGAGATGACGTCGTCCAGCCAGGTCGGCTCGACGCGCATCACGCTGCAGTTCGACCTCTCGCGCAACATCGACGGCGCGGCGCGCGAGGTGCAGGCGGCGATCAACGCGACGCGCGTCGACCTGCCGGCGACGCTGCGGCAGAACCCGACCTACCGCAAGGTCAACCCGTCGGACGCGCCGGTGCTGATCCTCGCGCTGACGTCGCCGACCCTGTCGCCGGGGCAGATCTACGACACCGTCTCGAACATCGTCAGCCAGCGGATCGCGCAGGTCGACGGCGTCGGCGACGTCGAAATCGGCGGCAGCACGCTGCCCGCGGTGCGCGTCGAGCTGCTGCCGTTCGCGCTCAACCGCTACGGGATCAGCGCCGAGGACGTGCGCGCCGCGATCCAGGCGAGCAACGCCAACCGGCCGAAGGGCGCGATCGAGAGCGACGAGCGGCGGCTGCAGATCTACACGCAGACGCCGGGCCGGCGCGCCGCCGAGTACGCGCCGATGGTCGTCGCTTGGCGCAACGGCGCCGCGGTCCGCCTCGACGACGTCGCCCAGGTCACCGACAGCGTCGAGAACACGCGCACGCTCGGCCTCTTCAACGGCAAGCCGGCGGTGATCGTGCTCGTCACGACGCAGCCCGGCGCCAACGTGATCGAGACCGTCGACGGCGTGCGCGCGATCCTGCCCGAGCTGCGCGCGCAGCTGCCGTCGGAGATCGAGCTCGACGTCGCGTCCGATCGCACCAACTCGATCCGCGCGTCGCTGCGCGAGATCGAGGTCACGCTCGTCATCTCGCTGATCCTCGTCGTCGTCGTCGTCAGCGTCTTCCTGCGCAGCTTGCGCGCGACGGCGATCCCGGCGGTGGCGACGATCGTGTCGCTGCTCGGCACGTTCGCGGTGATGGTGCTGCTCGGCTTCTCGCTCAACAACCTCAGCCTGATGGCGATCACGGTCGCGACCGGATTCGTCGTCGACGACGCGATCGTCGTCCTCGAGAACACGGCGCGCCACATCGAGGCCGGGATGGACCGCATGGCGGCGGCGCTGCTCGGCGCGAAGGAGGTCGGCTTCACCGTGCTCTCGATCAGCGTCTCGCTGGTCGCGGTCTTCATCCCGCTCCTCTTCATGCAGGGCCAGGTCGGGCGGCTGTTCCGCGAGTTCGCGGTGACGCTCTCGGCCGCGGTGCTGATCTCGCTCGTCATCTCGCTGACGACGACGCCGATGATGTGCGCGTGGCTCTTGCCCAAGCCCTCGGCCCAGCCCTCTCCCGCAAGCGGGAGAGGGAGCAAGACCGGCCGGCTCGCGCGCCTGGCCGAGCGCGGCTTCCAGCGCATCCTCGGCTGGTACGCGGCGAGCCTCGACTGGGCGCTCGCGAGCGTCGGCGTCGTCCTCGTCATCCTCGTCGCCGTGATCGCGCTCAACGTCTATCTCTTCAGCGCCGCGCCGAAGGGATTCTTTCCGCAGCAGGACACCGGCCAGCTGCAAGGCGGGATGCGCGCCGACCAGAGCATCTCGTCGCAGGCGATGGGCGAGAAGCTGCGCCAGGTCGTCGGCATCGTGCGGCGCGATCCGGCGGTCGAGACGGTCGTCGGCTTCACCGGCGGCGGCCGCGCCGGCGGCGGCTTCATGTTCGTGACGCTCAAGCCCTTCGGCGAGCGCAAGGAGCGCGGCTCGGTGGTGATCGCGCGGCTGCGCCCGCAGCTCGCGCAGGTCACGGGCCTGCAGATCTTCCTGAACCCGGTGCAGGACGTGCGCGCCGGCGGTCGCCAGGGCAACGCCACCTACCAGTACACGCTGAAGAGCGACAACCTCGCCGACCTGCGGCGCTGGGCGACGCGCCTGGCGGAGGCGATGAAGCAGGACCCGAACCTCACCGACGTCGACACCGACCAGCAGGACAACGGCGTCGAGACGATGGTCGACGTCGACCGCGACAGCGCGTCGCGGCTCGGCCTGACGGCGGCGGCGATCGACTCCGCGCTCTACGACGCGTTCGGCCAGCGCCAGGTCGCGACGATCTACGGCGAGATCAACCAGTACCACGTCGTCATGGAGTGGGCGCCCGGCTACGCGCAGGGGCCG